>JAPPGB010000071.1 GCA_028821475.1 Spirochaetaceae bacterium | reverse complement strand
ATTTGTGTATAAGAGACCGGCCGCGCGGCGGCGCGGCGCATCGCGGCGATCGTCGCGAGGACCGGCGGCGACGGGCACGCCGCGGGCCGGAGCGCGGCACCCGGCCCCGGTGCCGGAGCGGAGTGATGGCGGCCATCGACGTGGTCTGCGGCGTCATCCTGCTGGCGGCGGGAATACGGGCGGCGGTGCGCGGTTTCGTGGCGGAAGTGTTCTCCGTCGGCGCGGTGGCGGCGGGACTTGCCGCCGCCTTCATCGGCCACCCGCTGGCCGCACGCCAACTTGCCGAGTGGTGGGGCGACGGCTGGTGGAACGTTGTGGTCGCCTCCCTGGTGCTGTTCGTAGCCGGCTACCTGCTGGTCAAGCTGGTGGAGGCGTTGTTCGAGAGTTTGTTCAACTCGATGCGCCTGAGGGGGCTCGATCGCATCCTCGGGCTGGCGGTGGGGGCCGCCGAGGGGCTGATCGTGGTCTACCTCCTGCTGTTCGTCCTGCACGTGCAGACCCTGGTCGATGTCGAGTCGTGGTTTGCCGACTCGTTGGTGCAGGAACTGCTGTTGCCGCGGTTGCTCGACATCATGCCGTTCCCGGCGCTGCCGTCCGCGCGGGAGGCGCCGTTCATCTAGCGTGTTGGCGTGTTCGAGAACATCATAGGCCACGCCGCCGTTACCGGCGTGCTGAGAGCGGAGCTGGCGTCCGGACGTCTGCCGCGCGCCTTGCTGCTGAGCGGCCCGGCGTATAGCGGCAAGCTGTCGGTGGCGCTGGAACTGGCACGCGGGTTGTCGTGCCGGCGCAGCGGCGCCTGGGGCTGCACCTGTGCGCCGTGCACGAGAGCGCGCGATCTGAGCTACCCGTACCTGATCCTGCTCGGCTGGCGCTATTGGCTGGCGGAGATCCGCGCCGGCGCCGATCTGCTGCGCCGGTCGAGTTCGCCCGCTGCCCACTTCTTCTTCGTGCGCGCCGTACGCAAGTTGACGCGCCGCTACGACCGCATCCTGTGGGAGGGCGACGAGACGCGGCTGCGGCCGGCGCTCGGGCCGGTGACCGAGTTGCACGAGTTGCTGGAAGGACTGACCCCGGAGCTGGCCGGCGCCGCCCTTGCCCGGCGCTGTGACAGGATCGAGGCGCAGGCGGCCAGGCTGGCCGCAACCGTCAAGACCGACAACGTGCCGATCAGCCAGATCCGCAACGTCGAGCGCTGGCTGCACCTGGCCGATCCGGAGGGCCGCAAGGTGGTGCTGATCGAGCATGCCGACGGACTGGGCGAGTCGTCGCGCAACGCGCTGCTGCGGTTGCTGGAGGAACCCCCGCCCGACACCTACGTGGTTCTGCTGGCGCGGCGCGCCGATGCCCTGATCCCGACGTTGCGGTCCCGGCTGCGCGAGTACGCGCTGCGCGAGCGCAGCCCTGCCCATCAGCACGAGGTGCTGACGCGCATCTTTCGCACCGAGGAGCCGCCGGGGGCCACGCTGCGCGGCTTTTTCCTGTCCTGGGGAGAGGTCGACACGGGAGAGTTGCGCGAGCAGGTGGAGCGCTTTCTGGCCGCCGCCACCGCTCCGGACGACCGTCGCGACGGCTGGGTTGCGGGCCCGCCGGGCGGCTACGCGGAGGCGGCCGGCCTGCCGCAGCGGGTCGAGCGGGAACGGCTGCTGGTGTTCCTGGACGAGTTGGCGGAGCAGCTGCGCGTACGCCTGCGCGGCGGCGGCTCACCGGCGCTGCTGCAGGATTGGGCGCGCCAGGTCGATCAGTGCGCGGCGCGGGTGGCGGCACTGCGCATCCAGCCGCGGCACGCGCTGCAGAGCCTCGGCGGCGCGCTCAGGCGCAGCGGGGCCACGGTACGAGGAGGGTAACGGGGAGACATGCGGGGCTTTTATCAGCGGGCCGTTGAACGGCTCGACAAGATCGACCAACCCCAGTTGCGCGGGCTGTTCCGCCAGTTGGCATCCGACAACGACCTGTTGGGCATGGTGCTCGATTCCATGGCGCGCGGCATCGTGGTCACCAATACGGACGGCGACATCCTGCTGGCCAACCGCGCGGCGGTGCGCCTGGTGCCGCTGCGCAGCCACGAATACGCCCAGCAGCGAGTCTGGAAGGCGGTCGCCGACGAGGAGATCGCAGAATTCCTCCGCGACACGGTGCAACGGCGTGACACGGTGCGCGATCGTGAGTTCACGATCAGCGCGGGTGCGACGCGCACGTTGAGCTTCGGAGTGCTGCCGCTGGTCCACGACGGGCACGTGGCCGGCAACCTGATCCTCGCCGATGACGTTACCGAGAGACGCGCCACCGAGGCGCGCCTGCGCCGCGCCGAGTCGCTGGCCGCGCTGACCACGCTGACCGCCGGCGTGGCGCACGAGATCAAGAATCCGCTTGGCGCCATCGGCATCCACCTGCAGTTGATCGAGCGGCGCCTCGGCGCCGAGCCGCACGAAGTCGGCGCGGTTGCCTGGGAGGCGATTCGCGACGCGGTCGACGTGATCGGAGAGGAGGTTGGGCGGCTCAATCAGATCGTGGTCGACTACCTGTTCGCGGTGCGTCCCATGAACGTGGACCTGGCCAGCGGCGAGGTGAACGAGGTGCTGGAGGAGTTGCTGCGGCTGCTGCGCCCCGAACTGAAGGAGGCGGAGATCGAACTGCGCGAAGACCTGGCGCGCGAGCTGCCGCGGGTGCTGCTGGATCCGCGCTATCTGCGCGAGGCGCTGCTCAACCTGATCAAGAACGCGATCGCGGCGATGGTGGAGATGCCGTCAGGGGACCGCCCGCGGGTGTTGTCGGTGTCATCGTTCGCCGGCGCCGACGCGGTGACCATCCGCATCGGCGATACCGGGCCGGGCATTCCACCGGAGATCCAGGGCAAGATATTCGAGCCCTACTTCACGACCCGCGACTTCGGCTCGGGACTGGGGCTCACGCTCGTGTACAAGATCGTCAAGGAGCACATGGGTGAGATCGAGCTGGACAGCAAGCCGGGCGCGGGCAGCACGTTCGCCATATCGATCCCGGTGCCGCAGACCGAGAAGCGGCTGCTCGGATTCGTAGCGGAGGCGGTATGAGCGGCGAACGCATGACGATCCTGATCGTCGACGACGAGAAGAACATCCGCGAAGGACTCAGCAAGGCGCTGGCGCTGGCCGGCTACCACACCCTGATGTCGGCGACCGGCAGCGAGGCGGTGCGCATATTGGAACGCGACGCCGTGGACCTGGTGATAAGCGACCTGAGAATGCCGGGGCTGTCGGGCGAGCAGTTGCTGCGCCGCGTGGTGTCCGCTTATCCCGCCATTCCGGTGATCATCCTGACCGGCCACGGCACCATCGAAAGCGCCGTCACCGCCATGCACGCCGGCGCGTACGACTTCCTCACCAAGCCGGTCAACCTGGACCGTCTCGAGTTGCTGGTCAAGCGCGCGCTGTCGCGCCGCCAGTTGATGCTGGAAAACCTGACCCTGCAGCGCGAGCTGGAACGCCGCAGCACCGCCCACCAACTGGTCACCGCCAGCCCGGCGATGAAGCGGGCGTGGGAGGTGGTGGAGCAGGTGGCGCCGAGCCGCGCCTCGGTGCTGATCACCGGCGAGAGCGGCGTCGGCAAGGAACTGGTGGCGGATGCGATCCACTCCCTGTCGCCGCGGCGCGCCGCCAAGTTCGTCAAGGTGCACTGCGCCGCACTCACCGAGACGCTGCTGGAGAGCGAGTTGTTCGGGCATGAGCGCGGGGCGTTCACGGGTGCGGTGTCGCGCCGCCGCGGGCGCTTCGAGCTGGCCGACGGCGGCACCATATTTCTGGACGAGATCGGCGAGATAAGCCAGAACATCCAGATCAAGCTGCTGCGCATCCTCCAGGAGCGGGCGTTCGAGCGAGTCGGCGGAGAGGAGACGATCACCGCCGACGTGCGCGTGGTGACCGCCACCAACCGCGACCTGCTGCAGGCGATTGAGCAGGGCACGTTCCGCGACGACCTGTACTACCGGCTCAACGTCGTGCACATAGACGTGCCGCCGCTGCGCGAGCGGCAAGCCGACGTGTCACTGCTCGCGGCGGGATTCCTCAAGGAGTTCGCCGAGGAAAACGGCAAGCAGCTCGCAGGTTTCAAGCCCTCCGCCCTCAGTGCATTGCGCCGCTACTCGTGGCCCGGCAACGTTCGGGAGTTGCAGAACAGCGTGGAGAGCGCCGTGGTAATGGCACGCGGTTCGACCATCGATCTGCACGACCTGCCGCCCGCGGTGCGCCGCGCCCAGGACGCCCCGGCCGTGAGGATTCCGCTCGGCTCCACGCTCGATCACGGCGAGCGCGAGATCATCCGCGCCACCCTCACTCACCAGCACGGCAACAAGTCGCGTACGGCGGAGATACTCGGCATCAGCCGCAAGACCCTGCATCGCAAGATGCGTGAGTACCAGCTTGAAGACTGACGCACTGTCGGGTTGACGGTGGCCGCGGCCGGCGGCAACGGCCCGCGCCGCTACGCCTGGCGCGGGCCGTTGCTGCCGGCGTCGCGTTGAAAGCCGGTTTCGCCGCGGCGCTGCTTGCGATGGGCGTGCAGTGCCACCAGGATGCCGTAGGCGAGCAGCACCCCGGCCCAAGACACCATGAACATGATCAGGTAGATCGCTGCGCCGCGCAGCAGCAGGGTGGAGGTAATCGCCACCACGGCCAGGTAGCCGCACACCGAGTACACGGCCAGCAGAATCTTGCGGTCCGACATGCCGAGGGCACGCAGGACGTAGTGAATGTGATCCGTATCGGCCGAACCGACCGAGCGCCGTTGGCGGATGCGGCGCACGGTGGCGGCGCCGCAGTCCACGATCGGGATCAGCACCAGCGTCGCGGGTACCACGAGGGTGCCCAGGGTGGCGGCTCCGCCGATGTCCAGGAACGGGAGAATGGCCAGCGCGAAGCCGAGCAGGTGGCTGCCCGAGTCGCCCATGAAGATCGACGCCGGCGGCCAGTTGTAGAGCAGGAATCCGCCAAGCGCGCCGAACAGCGCCAGCGCCACCAGGGCGGTGAGCAGGTGGCCCTGCAGCAGCGCGATGATCGCCATGCAGGCCGCGGCAATCGCCGAGATGCCTCCGGCCAGGCCGTCGATGCCGTCGATCAGGTTTACGGAGTTGGTCATTCCCACGATCCAGAACACGGTCAGGGGAACGGCCATGCCGCCGAGGTGCAGGTTGCCGAGCAGCGGAATGGCGATGCTGTCGACGCGCATTCCACTCGCGGCGACGATGGTGGCGGCGATCACCTGCAGGAGCAGCTTGGTGCGCGCGCGCAACGGTACGAAGTCGTCGTACAGCCCGACGCCGAAGATCATCGCCACGCCGACGGAGGCCGCAATGAGCGGCGCGGCCGGCGTCGCCGTCAACCGGTCCAGGAGGGCGAGGCCGGCGAACCCGAAGCCGATCGCCAGCGCCATGGAAACGAAGATGCCAAGCCCGCCGATGCGCGGAATCAGGCCGGTGTGCAGCTTGCGCGAATCCGGTATGTCGTACCACTTGTGGCGGTGGGCGAGACGGGTCACCGCGGGCGTGAGCAGGCCGTTGACCAGCCACGCGAACACGACGACCGCGGCCATTACGGCCGCCAGGACCGCGCTTTGGCTGGCGTCGCCGGTCATCATCGTTGCCTGCACTATAGCGCAGGGCGGAACCGCCCGTCACCTGCCGGCGTCGCGCCGCGTCCGCCGCTGCGGGGTCAGCGCGCTACTCGCGCGCGGTGCGTGCCTCCCGCTCGATGCGCGCGAATGCGGAATTGATCAGTGCCGCCTTGCGCGTGGCGTCGGCCTGGCGGGCGGGGTCGTGCGCGAAACGATCGGGGTGGTGGGCCTGCATCAGGCGCTTGTAGGCGCGCTTCACCTCGCTCAGCGGCGCGTCGAAGGCCACCCCGAGCGTCGCGTAGTCGGCGCGTAGCGGCTCGCGCGGATGCGGCGCGCCGGCACCGGTGGTCCCGGACGTCGACGACCTGGCACCGTCCGCGGATTCGTCGTCCCCGTCGAGGAAGCTCTCCAGTTCCTCCCAGGCGGCGGCCAGGTCGGGGTCGTCGGTGTGCAGCGGCCGACGGCGCTGCGGGCCGCGGTCGGCGGCACCGGCACCGTCGCCGCCGAGCACCGCGCGCAGCATGTCACCGAGGCGGTCGAACAGGCGATCCACGCTCAACAGTCTAGAAGCAGACGCCGCCCGGCGGCAAGCTCGGCGCCGCGGTGGGGCGGTGGCTAGAACGATGCCTTGCGCAGCAGTTCGGCGGCGCGCTGCGTCTGCGCCACCGACGGCACCAGGGCGAAGCGCACGTAGCCCTCGCCCGGGTTGGCCTCGCCGGGGTTGGCGTCGGAGATCCAGGCGCCCGGAGTGGTCACGATCGCGATCTCCGGGTGCAGCAGGGCGGTGGCGAACTCCACCGAGCTGAGGTGCTCGGGCACGCGCTGCCACACGTACAGCGACGCGTCCGGCCGGCAGTCGGGCAGCCCCGCCTCGACCAGCGCCGCGCACAGCAGGTCGCGCTTGCGGCGGTACTGCTCGCGAAAGGCCCGCACGTGGCTCTCGTCGCCGAGGGCGGCCACCGCGCCGTCCTGAATGAACGTCGGGGTACCGGAGTCGATGTTGGTCTTGACCTGCCGGAACAGCGCCACCAGTTCTGGGTCGCCGGCGACCCAGCCGATCCGGTAGGTGGTCATTGCAGACCGCTTGGACAGCGAGTTGAACACCAGCACCCGCTCCTTGCCGACGTTCAGCATCGACAGTGGCGGCGCACCGAAGTAGATCTCCGAGTACGCCTCGTCGGAGGCCACGATCAGGTCGTGGGAGGCGGCGAACTCCAGCACCTCGTGCAGAAACGACCGCGGGGCGACCGCGCCGGACGGTGAATTGGGATAGTTGATCCACAGCACCTTGGCGCGCCGCGCGACGTCGCTGGGAATGGCGCTCAGATCGACCAGGTAGTCGCGTTCGGCGGTCAGCGGCAGGTGGTACGGCTCGCCCTCGGCGAACAGCGTGCCGCGGCTGTAGGGCGGATAGCCGGGGGAGGGACACAGCACCACGTCGCCCGGATCCACGAACGCCTCGTGGAAGTTGAATACCGCTTCCTTGGCGCCGATGGTGGCCGAGACTTCGCTCTCGGGGTCGAGCGCGACGCCGAATCTCCGCCCGGTCCAGTCGGCGACGGCGGTCCGGAATGCCGCCTCCCCGATGTAGCTGGGATAGCCGGCGCTTTGCCGCTCCTCGACGCCGCGCGCGGTGGCGCGGCGCACGATCTCCGGCGTCGGGACGGTCGGGTCGCCGACGCCGAAGTCGATCGGTTCGATGCCGCGAGCCCGCAGCTTGGCGACTTCCTGGTCGACCTCGGCGAAGGCGTAGCTGCCGAGCCCGGCGAGACGCCGGCTGGCGTAGGTTCGGTTGCGAGTCATGATTGCTCCGTCGTTTGCCAGGTGAACGTGCCGCTGAATACGTACGACGCCGGCCCGGTCATGTATACGTGATTGTCGTCCGGCGACCAGTGAATCTCCAGGTCGCCGCCGCGCAGGTGCAGCGTTACGCGGCGGTCGGCGCGCCCGGTGACCACGGCCGCCACGGCCGCGGCGCACGCTCCGGTGCCGCAGGCCAGGGTTTCTCCGCTGCCGCGTTCCCACACCCGCATGCGCAGCCGGTCGCGGGCCAGCGGCACCACGAATTCGGTGTTGGTGCGCTGCGGGAAGCGCGGATGGTGTTCCCACCGGGTGCCGACCGCCGCCAGGTCGAAGTCGAGGTCGTCCACGAACACCACCGCGTGGGGGTTGCCCATGCTTACCGGGGTGAATTCCTGTTCGACGCCGTCGATGGTCAGCGTCTCCGGGGCCAGCGGCGCGGGCGTGAATTCGGCGCCGTTGTCGATCGTCATCGGGGCGCCCATGTCGGCGCACACGCGCCCGTCGCCGAGCATCTCCATCGCGACCGCGCGGCGCATGGTCTCGATGCTGAACCGATCGCCCTCCACCAGGCCGGTGTCGCGCGCATAACGCGCCACGCAGCGCACTGCGTTGCCGCACATCTCCGCCTCCGATCCGTCGGCGTTGAACATGCGCATGCGCAGCGGCGCGGCGTCGCCGCGCAGAATCAGCACCAACCCATCGCCGCCGACGCCGAAGTGGCGGTCGGCGATCGCCTGCGCAAGCGCCGGCCACTGCTCCTCCGCCACGTCCGGCATGGCGCACTCGGGCGCGTCCGCCGCGCGTCCGCGCCGGCGCGACGCCCGGTCCAGGTAGACGTAGTCGTTGCCGATGCCGTGCATCTTGACGAATGGTATCTGCATCATCGTTCTCCGTCTTCATCCGGCAGGCCCGGAATGTTGTCGAGCAGTTGCGGCAGCTTGTCGGGGCGCCGGATCAGGATGTCGGCGCCGTCCTCCACCAGCACCTCCGCCGGCAGGGGGAACGAATTGTAGCGCGAGGCCATGGCGAAGCCGTACGCGCCGGCGTCCCGGATCGCTACCAGGTCGCCCTCGTCGAGCGGCGGCAGGGCGCGCGGCACGATGCCATCTTCGTCGCGCGTGAACACGTCTCCCGACTCGCAGATGTTGCCGGTCAGCACCGTCTCGCGCGGCTCCCCGGCGCGCGGCTCGACCGGCTCCACATGGTGGTAGGAGCCGTACATGGCCGGCCGGACCAGGTGGTTGAAGCCGCTGTCGGTGCCGGCGAACAGGTACTTGCGCGCCTGGTTCACCGCTGTTACCCGGCACAGCAGGGTGCCGGAGCGCGCCACCAGGAACCGCCCCGGCTCCAGGCACAGGGCGGGCCGGGCACCGTAGGCGGCGCAGAACCGGTCGTACTCCGCGGTAAGCAGCGCGCCGAGGCGGTCGACGGCCAGCTCCCGGTCGCCGCGCCGGTAGGGGATACCGATGCCGCCGCCGAAGTTCACCGTCTCCAGGTCCGGGAAGCGGCGCGCCACCGTGAGCAGGTTGGTCACCGCCTCCACGAACCGCTCCGCCTGCAGCACGCCGGAGCCGATGTGGCAGTGCACGCCGGCGATGCGCAGGCGCCCCGCCGCCGCGAGCGAGCGAGCCTCATCCGCCATCTCCCAGTCGATGCCGAACTTGCTCTCCGGGCCGCCGGTGATCACGTGCGAGTGGTGGCCGCCGCCGACGTAGATGTTGAAACGGATGCTGATCGCCACTCCCGGCGCGACCGTGCCGAGGCGGCGCAGTTGCGACAGCGACTCCACGTTGATGCGCACGCCCTGCTCGACCGCCTCGCGCAGCTCGGCGTCGGACGCGGAGTTGCCGTTGTACAGCAGGCGCCGCGCCGGGAAGCCGGCGGTGCGCGCCATGAGGATTTCTCCCGGCGAAACGACGTCCGCCCAGGCGCCCTCGCGCGCCAGGATACGCAGGATCCAGGGGTTGGAATTCGCCTTGGTGGCGTAGTGAATGCGCAGGTCCGGCACTTCGAAGGCGCGCCGCAGGGTGGCGTAGGCGTCCCGAATGCGGCCCGCCTCGTACACGTACAGCGGCGTGCCGTAGCGTTCCGCCAGCGATGCGGCGGATACGCCGCCCAGGTTCAGCATGGTGAGGCCTCGAAAAAGCGGCGGTGCAAGGAGCGCACCGCGGTCTCGGTGGCGGCATCGGCCACCACCAGCGAAAGATTGATGTCCGAGGACCCAAGGCACATCATCTTCAGCGGCACTCCTTCGAGCGCGCTGACGGCGGTGCCGAGAAAGCCGGGCTGCTCCCACAGGTCCTGGCCGACGATCGACACCAGGCTGGCGTCGCGGTCGATGTTGACGGCGCCGACTTCGGCGAGATCGGCGGCGATGGCATCGAGGTGGGCGGTGTCGTCGATGGTCATCGACACCGACACCTCGGAGGTGGCGACCAGGTCCACCGGCGTGCGGTGGTGTTCGAAGATCTCGAAGATGCGGCGCAGGAACCCGTACGCGAGCAGCATCCGCGACGAGGTGACGTTGATCAGGGTGATGCCGCGCTTGCAGGCGATCGCCTTGACGCCGGGTGCGGCGTCGGCCGCGATACGCGTGCCGGCCTCCTCCGGCTCGCGCGAGTTCCGTACCGACACCGGGACGCCGCCCCGTACGGCCGGCTGAATGGTGGCGGGGTGAATGACGCGGGCTCCGAAGTAGGCCATCTCCGCGGCCTCCCGGTAACTGATGCACGGCTGCGTGCGTGCCGACGGCACCAGCCTGGGGTCGCTGGTCATGATGCCGGTAACGTCGGTCCAGATCGTCACCTCGGTTGCCGCGAGGGCGGCCCCGAACAGAGTGGCCGTATAGTCGGAGCCGCCGCGCCCGAGGGTCGTGTCGATGCCATCCTCGGTGGCGGCGATGAAGCCCTGCGCGACCAGCATCTGCCCGGGTGCGGGCCGGCCGCGGCGGCGGATGCGCTCGGCAGTCTCCGGCTGGCGGACGTTGGCCTGCATGAATCGGTCGTCGCTCACGATGAACTCACGGCTGTCGAGCAGGCGGGCGTCGATGCCGCGTTGTCGGGCGCAGGCGGCGAGCAGGATGGTCACCGCACGCTCCCCGAACCCGAGGACCGCGTCGTTGCTGCGCGGCGTCCACTGGCGCAGCAACCTCATGCCGGTCACGATGGCGCGCAGCTCGTCGAACAGCCTTTCCAGGTCACCGATGGCGAGCTTGTACTCCGCATGCCCGAGCAACTCGTCCGCGGTGCGGTGGTAGTGTCGTTCCAGCAGTACGTGGGCAGCGGCGAGGTGCTCGTCCGCAAGCCGCTCGACCATGGCATCGGCTTCGTTCCCGTCGCCCCGGCCGGCGCTGTGCGCCACCTGCTGCAGGCGGTCGGTGGTACCGCCCATGGCGGACGCCACCAGCACGACGCCGTCCGCCAGCGCGCCGTCGGCGATCCCGACGGCGTGGTCCAGAAGCTCCGCCGTAGCGAGCGAGGAGCCTCCGAACTTCATCACGGTCATGCGTTCGCCGGCACCCGCATGCCGGCCCCGACGCCGGCCTCCGTGGCCTTCGCATCCGATGTCGTGGCCGCCGCCGGCCGCGCAGGCAGCAGGTCCATGGCCAGCATCGCCTCGGCGTTCAGCATGGCGGCCGCGGCGGCGCCGCGCATCAGGTTGTGGCCGAGCACGAGCATCTTCACCGTGAACACCGGGCAGGCGCGGATGCGGCCCACCAATGCGGCCATGCCGCCGTGCCGGTTGGCATCCAGCCGCGGCTGCGGGCGGTCCTCCTGCTCGAATACCTCGATCGGGCGGGGCGGGGCACTGTACAGCCCCTGTACCTGCGGCAGGCCACGAAAGTGGCGCAGCGACGCCGCGACGTCGCCGGGAACCGGGTTGCCGGAGAGGCGCACCGACACGGTCTCGGTGTGGCCGTCCTCCACCGGCACCCGCTGGCACTGCGCGCTCACCGGGAACGGCGCCGGCGTGACCACGCCGTCGGCCACGGAACCGAGCATCTTCTGGGTCTCGCGTTCCATCTTTTCCTCTTCGCCCGGCAGGGGAAACACGTTGCCGAGGATGTCGAGGCTGGCGACACCGGGATAGCCGGCGCCGGACACCGCCTGCATGGTGGTGACCTGCACCGCCTCGACGCCGTAGCGGCGGTGCAGCGGGGCCAGCACCATGGTCAGAAACATCGCGGCACAGTTGCAGTTGGTGACGATCCCGCCGGGCGTTCCCTGGCTGCGCACCAGCTTCAGGTGGTCGGCGTTGACCTCCGGGATCACCAGCGGCACGCGCGGATCCATCCGGTAGCTGCTTGAGTTGCTCACCACGAGCTTGCCGGCGGCGGCGTAGCCGCGCTCGATGGCGGTCGCCGGCCCGCCCGGCATGGCCGAGAACACGACGCCGCTGTCAAGCCGGCTGCCGCCTTCCTTGAGTGTCAGGTCGCCGACTCCGTCCGGCATCGCCGTCGGCACGCGCCAAGTGGCCGCGAAGCCGTATCGCTTGCCCGCGGTGCGTGCCGAGGAGGCGACCTCGCGCAATTCGAACTGAGGATGACCGTCGAGCATGGCGATAATGCGTTGTCCCACCATGCCGGTAGCGCCGACTACGGCAACCGGAATACGTGCCATCTGGAGCACCTCGCTTTCGGATCGTGTTGCGTTCGCTGCGGGCGGGAGGCGCGGCGGGCTCGCCACACCGGAGACAGGCCTCATAGCGCTCCACCCGCAGCGGGTGACAGTCCCGGGGATTTAGCCCCGGCAACCAGCGACAGCCGGGATTGGCGGCCATCCGCTTCGGCGGCCCACCCCTTTCGGCGCTCCCGGCGTGTCAGCATCCAACCATCCGCCGGGCCTACTCTTGGAGGCCGCTCCTCTACTGATCCTGTGATGTAGCGCTATGAGTACTATGCCGGCGCCGTCCGGGTCAACACTGGTGCGCCCGCGCGCGCCTGCGCGTCCATGCTCTGCGCGACCTTGTCGATGGCCCGCGCACGCCATAGAGTGCCAGCACCCGATGCGCGCCAGGAGCCAGGACGGATGAGAAGGAGCGGCGACCGGCGCCCGATGGAGATCGGCGCCTGGTTCACGCCGGCGGCGGCGGCCACGCTGCGCGACGCCATCGCGGAGGCGGATGGCCGGGAGGTGTTCTGCGTCGGCAACTGCGATACCGGCGGCCTGGTGCGCACCGTGACCATCGCCGCGCGCGGCAACGACCGCGAAGTGCCGGTACTCGCCCCCTACGTCGACGGCGCCGACCTGCTGATTCACAACCATCCCTCGGGACTGCTGCAGCCGAGCGGGGCGGACCTCAGCGTCGCCGGCTGGGTGGGCGACCAGGGCAAGGGATTCTGCATCGTGGACAACGCGGTAACCCGCATCTACGTGGTCGCCGAGCCGGCGCCGCGCCGCGAGCGCAGGCCGCTCGACACGCGCGCGCTGGCCGCCACGCTGCGCGCGGGCGGCGCCCTGCACCGGCTGCATCCCGGGTTCGAGCAGCGATCGGGCCAGGTCTCGCTCCTGCAGGCGGCATGCGACGCGTTCAACGACGAGGTGATCGTGGCGGCCGAGGCGGGCACCGGCATCGGCAAGTCGCTCGCCTACCTGATACCGGCGGTGGCATGGGCGGACGCCAACGACGAGCGAGTGGTGGTGTCCACGGCCACCATCAACCTGCAGCAGCAGCTCATGGCGCAGGATCTGCCGCTGGTCCAGCGCATGCTCGGCACCGAGGTAAAGAGCTGCCTGGTCAAGGGCCGCGGAAACTACCTGTGCCTGCGCCGCCTGCGCGAGGCGCACGCCGACGCCCAGGGCCTGCCGGCGGCCGCCGCGGAGGGTGCGCTCGACGCCCACGCCGCCGCCGAGGTGCGCGCCATCTACGAGTGGTCGCTGGTCAGCCCCACCGGCAGCCGCAGCGACCTGCCGTTTGCAACCGCGGGCGCCACCTGGGACCTGGTGTGTTCGGAGGGCGATGCCTGCAACGCGCTGCGCTGCCCCGACCGGGAGGCGTGCTTCGTGCTGCGCGCGCGCCGCGAGGCGGCGGCGGCGCGCCTGCTGGTGGTGAACCACCACCTGCTGTTCGCCGACCTGGCGATCCGCCTGGCGGGCGGCGGCGGGCGCGAAGCCCTGGCCAGCGCCGCCGTGCTGCCGGGCTTCCGGCGCATCGTGTTCGACGAGGCGCACGCCATCGAGAGCAATGCCGCCTCGTTCTTTTCGCAGCGGCTGGCACGCACCGGGCTGGAACGCCTTGCGGGCCGGCTGGTCAGCGCACGCCATGGCACCCGGCACGGGCTGGTGCCGCGGCGCGCCGACTGGTTCATCGGCGCCGGCCGCGACCTGGGTTCGGTAGTTGCGCAGGTGGAAGAGTTGCGCCGCCTGGCCGGCCGGCTGGAGCGCGCCGCCGCGCGGCAGCTCGTCGGCGAACCGGCGGCGGTGTTGGACGTGGCGGGCGACCGCGGCCTGGCGGAAGCACTGGAGGCGACCGGGGCAACACTGGCGAGCCTCGCCGGCGCGGTGTCCGCGGCGCTGGATGCCGCCGAGCCGGCCGACCGCGATGACGCCGATGCGGTGGAATTGCGCATCCAGGCGCGCCGCATGCGCGCCGCCGCCCAACTGTGCGAGCGCCTGAGCACTGTGCCGGCACCTGCGGACGGCCACCTGGCGGGCAACGCCGTGCGCTGGGTGGAGGGTTTCCGCCGCCGCGACGGCACGGCGGCGGCGCGGCTCGTGGTGACGCCGGTGGAGGTGGCGCCGCTGATGCGGGCGGCGATTTTCGACCGCTATCCGAGCGTGGTGCTGACCTCGGCGACGCTGACCGTTGCCGGCGACTTCGGGTTCTGGTGCGGGCGGGTGGGGCTTGCCGAGGTCACCTCGCGGCCGGTATTCACCGAGCAGTATCCGTCGCCCTTTGCGTACCGGGAGCAGGCACTGGCCGGCATCCCGATCGATGCTCCGGAGCCCACCGCCGCCGAACACCAGGCGTGGCTCGGCCGCTACCTGGTCGCGGTGCTGCGCGCCAGCCGCGGGCGGGCGCTGGTGCTGTTCACCTCGTACGCGATGCTGGACCGTTCATTTCGCCAGGTCCAGGAACCGCTGGCGGCCGCCGGCATCACCGTCCTGCGCCAGGGCGACGACGACCGCCATCGCCTGCTGGACCGGTTCCGCGGCGACACCGCGAGCGTGCTGCTGGCGACCGATTCGTTCTGGGAGGGCATCGACGCGCCGGGCGAAGCGCTCAGCCTGGTAGTGATCTGCCGCCTGCCGTTCTCGGTTCCGAGCCACCCGGTGGCCGCGGCACAGATGGCGCGGGTGGCACAGAGCGGCGCCGACCCGTTCCTGGCCCTCACGCTGCCACGTGCCGTGATGCGCGTACGGCAGGGTTTCGGCCGCCTGATCCGGCGGCACGACGACCGCGGCGTGGTGCTGTTCCTCGACGTGCGCCTGGCGCGCAAGAGCTACGGGGCGGAGTTTCTGCGCTCGCTGCCGGACGTGCGCCTGGAAAACGCGCCGGGGGCGGAACTGGTGGACCGGGTGCGCGAGTACCTCGGTTGCAATCGGACGTCCGGTGGGACGGCAGGGGAGGACCCGTCCGGGCAGAAAAAAAGCCCGTCACGTTGACGGGCTTCTTGAACAAGGGGAGCGGGTCCTTAGCTGAACACCGCCAGGATGTCCGCGGCCTTGAGGATCAACTGCTCCTCGTCGCCCACCTTGACCGTGGTGCCCGCGTACTTGTCATAGATGATCTTGTCGTCGACCTTGACGGTGATCTCCTCGTCGTCGCCGATCGCCAGAACGACCCCGTTCTGGGTCTTTTCCTGCGCCGTATCCGGAATGTAGATACCGCCGGCCGTCTTCTGGTCCGCTTCTTCGACCTTGACCAGTACGCGATCACCGAGAGGCTTGATGGTCATGGCTATATCCTCCTGTGAGCAAATGAATGAAGTTTGATTTGACGTGTAAGGCTCGCGCGCAATATACGGACGCGGCGAAATTGGCGTCAACCGAAACCGAGCCTCGACGGGGCCGGTCACGGTGGCCTGTGGACGATGAGCTAGGTATCTTCGGGGGGTGGGAGAGCCACGCCGGACGGCGCCGAGGCGGCGACAGTTGTCGCGGCAACAGTTCCGCAACGGGCGCCGCGCTCTGCGGCGCCACCGCAATCGCAAGGCCCTGCAACTGCTCACCGCCGCCGTGGCCGAGTGTCCCGCCAGCGAGCGCTCGGAGCTGGCCGCCGCGCTCCGGGCGCTGGGGTTCGCCTGTGCGCGCCTGGGCCGCCGCGATGCCGCGCTGCGCTGCTGGGTGGATGCGCAGCGCACGCGCAAGCAGGCGCGGCTGGCGCGCCTCATTCGCCGCTGCAGCAACGACTACGGCATGCCGCGGCAGCACCACCGGATTCTGGACGACTGGCGGGCATTCCACTCGTTGCAACTGTCCCGCTACGTCGCCGGAGGCGGACGGCTGCCGCTGGGCCCGGCCGAATCGGACATGCTGCGCGACCTGCTGTGGGGACACTTTACCGAGTTGCTGCGCGGCGGCGTGCTGGAAGGCCTGACCACCGAGCAGCGGCGCGACCTGTTCATGAACCTGACGATACCGTTTCCGCTGCTGCGCCTGCCAAGTGCGCCGCCCGGCAATACCATCGCGGTGGACTTCATGCGCGGGCGCCGGCCGTCGGCGGCCGATCCCTGCGTGTGCGGCAGCGCGCTGCCGTACGCGGTGTGTTGTGGAAGGGTCCCGGCCAGTGAAGAGGTCGCGATCGGTTCCTGAGGCGTTACGCGGTGTGTTGTGGAAGGGTCCCGGCCAGTGAAGAGGTCGCGATCGGTTCCTGAGGCGTTGTCATGGCGTACTTTGGGCGCATTTCTCCCCGGCAAGCGACCGGTGCTGGGTCAGAATGACACAGTTCACCGGCCGGTACCTGCCAACTGTGTCATTGTTACCCACTGCACGCGACACACCGACCTGAGCAGGCTCCCGTCGTCGTTCATTAAGGTTTTATATAGTAAGTAAATAAATGGTAACGGAGCGGCTGCTTCCTGTTGGCATGGAAATTGCTTAACGACTTCCGAAACAGGAAGAGACGAAAGACTATGCCTCAGAGGAAATCTACCAGCGCGCGTAAGCCCGTCACCCGGCAGCGCTCCACCGCGGACAGCGGCGACGACAGCGTACTGTCGTTGTACCTGCGCGACATCAACCGGATACCGTTGCTCACCCGCGAGCAGGAAGTCGACTTGGCCACCCGCGCTCGCGACGGCGATGAAGCCGCCAAGGAACACTTGGTGCGGGCCAACCTGCGCTTCGTGGTCAACGTCGCCAAGAAGTACCAGAACCAGGGCCTGCCGCTGATCGACCTGATCAGCGAGGGCAACATCGGCCTGATGAACGCCGTCGAGCGTTTCGACGTTACCAAGGGATACCACTTCATTTCCTACGCGGTGTGGTGGATCCGCCAGGCAATCCTCAAGGCGGTGTGCGAGAAGTCGCGCATGATCCGCCTGCCGCTGAACCGCGCCAACGAGCTGGTGCAGATCGAGAAGGCCCGCAAGCAGTTGCAGGGCGACCGTTCCGCAGAGCCCAACCTCGCGTCGGTGGCGAAAGAAGTGGACATGGCCCCCGCCCACGTCGAGTCGCTGGTCAGCATCTCGCGTGATCTGGTGTCGCTCGACAGCCCGGTGGGGACCGACCGCGACGCTTCCAGCATCGGCGACTTCGTGGCCGACACCGAGTACCAGTCGCCCGAAGACCAGGCGTACGACAGCGCGCTGAAGGATCAGATCAACAAGGTACTGGCCACCCTCACCGAGAAGGAAGCCGACATCATCGTGCGTCGCTTCGGCCTGAACGGCAAGCAGCCGCTGTCGCTGAAGGAGATCGGCTCGCGCTACTCGCTCACCAAGGAGCGCATCCGCCAGATCGAGAAGAAGGCTCTGCGCCGCCTGCGCCACCCCTCCCGCAGCCAACACCTCGAGGCCTTCGCCAACTCGGCATGAAGCCCTGAGCCGGCCGCCCGCTTTGTCGGCGGCTGGTTCAGGCTCGCCCAAGCCTGTTCCTCGTTCGCCGACATGGAGTTGTATCTCATCAGGCACGGCCAGTCGGCCAATAACCTGAGAGAGCAGGCGCTGGCCGCGCACGGGGGCGCTCTGCCCGCTGTGACCGCGCCGCGCATGGCGGACCCGCCGCTGACCGACCTCGGCAAGCAGCAAGCACGGCTGGCCGGCGAATCGCTCCGGGACGAGGGCATCACCACTCTCTACTGCGGGCCGATGCTGAGAACCCTGCAGACGGCACGGATCATCGGCGAGTTGCTTGATCTCTCTCCGCATGTGTTCGTCGGCCTTCACGAGTGGGGCGGCGTGTGGGAGCCGCGCTCAGACGAGAACAGCGTGCAACTCCCCGGACTTACCCGGAACGAAATGAGCGCGACGTTCCCCGGCTACGTGTTGCCTGCCGACGTCACCGACCGGGGCTGGTGGTTCCACGACTGGGCGGGCGACCGGGCGATGCTGGAACTCGCCCATCGCAACGCGCTGTCGTTCATCGCCCACCTGGAAGAGGACCACGGAGACGCGGATCACCGGATAGCGGCGATCCTGCACAGCGGCTCCGGGTCAAGTCTGGTAAGCGCGCTGTTCGGGATCCCCCTCCATACGAAGTGGCAAGAACGCTTCGTCCATGACAACGCCGGAATCAGTCGGATCTCGATCACCCCGGACCACCGGCAACTGCGCTACCTGAACCGAATCGATCACCTGAGCAACACGGACGCCCGATCGAAGCCACCGAGGTAACACAAGAGGATCGGGCGGACCTACGCCGTTGCCGTCGGCGTCGGTCTTGAGCCTCGCGAAGTGGAACGGTACATTCGCGCAGGTGGAACGATGCGTCTTCGTCCTCGACCGGACATCGAGCAGCGCGCTCCGCCACCTAGATCGAGTCTGAACCAGCCGCCTTCCGCGCCGATAGCGCATTGGTCTACGTCGATCTCTAGTTCGAACCGACCCTTGTGTCGGTCAGAGGAAGAAGTGACGACTGAGGAAGTATTCAGCACGGGCGACAGTGAGCCGAAGGGTGATGCTGCGCGCCAAGCAGTTGCCGCGCTCCGGGGCTATGCGTATCAAGTAGTCTCTGCGACACTTGAGCGGCTACATCTTGCGGACGACGGATATTTGATTCTAGAGGTTGCCGAAGACTACGCGTTCATTGCCGATGGAGTTCTTCGGCCCACCCAAGTTAAGGACACTGCGAGATCGGGTCCCGTGACTCTCGTATCAGAGAGTGTCGTTAAGGCCGTCGGATCGTTTGTTGGATTCGCCAACCGCTATACAGATCGAAAGATCGAATTCGTTTTCGTTACGACCTCTGAGATCGGAACAGAGCGCGCCATCAGTGAGCGACCAGCGGGTATGCCCGGGCTACAGTATTGGAAGAAAGTAAGCGCCAGGGCTACAAGCGAAGAGATCGAACCGCTTCGTGCGATTCTACAGAGCGATAGGTTCCCAGAAGTCGTGAGGACGTTCTGCGCCGAGCGCGACGACTACGCACTACACCGAGATCTCATTCAAAGAGTTAAATGGGAGTGTGGTAAGGGCGATCTAGATCGACCCCGCAACGCTGATCGAACACCTTTTTCTGTTTCGGTTTGCCAAGGTCGATGTGCCTATGTATCCTGAGGATTCTAAGACATCTTGGATATTGCAGCTCGCACAGTTCAAGCTAGCAGCGGCGGCCGGCGACAGAGAGCGAGCTTCCGACATTGTGGCCGCGCTTTTTCGCAATGTCGTGAATCTTCCGAGCGAAGAGAGAGATAACCTGGAGTTGAGCGCACTACTCGTCGTGCTTCGCACAATCGGCGTGGCGAATTATGTCGATGAATGGCTTTCTCTCCTGCACGGAAGCTAGAGCATATCATCAACGTACTCGACCAGCTTGACGAAAGCGAGCGAGAGCTTTGGCTTACACCGATAGATCCATCATATTCGGACTACCACGACATCATCAGCGGGCCTTGGGCTCAGCAAAGGCGGAGTGATCAAGAGCGGTTCGAAGCTGCTGACGTGGCGATGCGCTACAAGCGAATGGCCGTGACGACTCGAAGTTGGCGAACACGCTCAGTTTCTCTTCAGTGTTCAGTGGCTCAGGCGGTGATGCGGGATGAGTACCAGAATGACACGGCAGGTGCGCTCAGGATCCTTCACGAGGCACTAGCGAGGGTCGGAGATGATCCTATTCTCTTGCGCGCCCTGGCAAACGTGTATTTCCGTAATGGCGATTACGGATCGGCCCTCACCATTTACCGAGGCATGGCTATGCAAATGGCGTCCAATCTGGTGGAGCGCGCGTTCATGCTACGCAAGGCGGCCATCTGCGCGTCGAAGTGTGGTGAGTTGCTACAAGCGCAGGAGTGGTTTCTGGAGGCTGCCGCGGCCGCGAGATCCGTTATCGCTGGAGGCCACGACATGGCGCCGATCGAAATAGGTTTGCGTGCGGACTCAGCAGTGGCGGGGTTTGAGGCAGGGAATAGAGGCGATGCACTGAGGTCGCTTGCAGATGCTGTACAGGCGTTGTCGGATATTGATCCAGACGAAAGCCTACGTTCTGCGTATTGCCATCGAGTGGTCCGTCATTCGGTGTTGTGGGTGCTTTCGCGTGCAGGGGAGGGCGGTGGCACGATGTACGGCACAGCAATCAGCCTGGACGCTGGTTCCTGCAGTAATCCAGAGCCCCCTTCCACGATTCGCGAACTGCCCCTCGGGCACATCGATATCGTCTGGTACATGCTAGCGAGGATAGAAGTCACTCTCGGGATCGACGTAGGAATCAGTGAGACGTTTGAAGATCGTCTGGGGCGGGGACCGATCCCAGTGATGGAGATCGACCGTCGGACGAAGCACATTAGACAGGCCGTAGTAAACCATGATGTCACTAGATTCGTTGAACATTACAAGGAGTACCTTGAAGCCCAATCACATTTGTCAGACCTTTACACTCAGGGGGGCGATCGATTCGATCCAAGCAACCCGCCGAGAGGCCTGATCCCGGTTTTGGATAGGGAAGCGCTCTCTCAGCCAGTGAGTGCGCAAGCCGCGAGAGATGCTGTCATCGCATTCGGGATCTACGCCACGATTGCGGGGGGCACGGAGAAGATAACAGAGCTAGGGCGTGCGTTGGATGGGATGTTTCCCACAGGATACCCGGGAAAGTCCATTCTTGATCACTGGGCAGATGGTCAAAATAGTGTTGGGGTATTCGATAGATTCACACTTGCCGTTATCAAGGCAGTCGTTCGAGTTGAGCACGCAGTTCCGAGTCTATATTGGACTTCTGGAGTTTGTTTCGTCGCGTGCACGAAGGAGTCGAGATTCAAAGACTTGCTTACAGGACGTCTTGCCGCTTGGCAGAGGCTTGAATGGCAGAGAATAGTGGAGTCAGAGTCTTTTCGCCTTCTTCGTCCGCAACAGACGGTTCCTCCTATTGAGAAGGTGCTTGAGCTTCCGACTGATGATCTTAGTTTCGTTGCGAAGCTCCTCCTTGCAGCGGCCGAGTCGGTGGATACTAGTCGTATACCGGGCTATCGTGAGATCCTCAAGCCATTGGTTGTCGAAGAGTAGCTATACGGTCCAGTCAAGATTTCGGGAGGTTTGAAACGCGGGATTGCCAGAGTTGCACACTGCAGCGGCAGTGCGCGCCACATCGACACTTGGTCCGTTACGGGGCGATGCTGTATGTCGTAGTGTCGGGAGCGTAAGGAGCAAGCTCGTGCGGGATCCGAGAGCGGGGTGTCGAGTCTTTATCAGGGCCTACGATCGTCTTCTTGCCGAGCGCATCTATCACTCCCGGACGGTGGATGCGGTCGTGCAGGACTGTGCGGTGGAGATCTGCGATGCAACGACGGCAGGTTCATGCGTTCGCCGGATGCCGGTGACCGCAATGCAACGGAGCTTCGTCGGAGGCGCCGATTTTTGGCACGCTATGCCGAATTTGCCGTTGGGGCGTATTCGGCGGACTGCGAGATCATGTCGCTGGGATTCTTTCCAGAGACATAGAAGTGTAGCTTCCGGCACCCGAACGCTCTGCCCGCGGCGGGTACTACGCGTCGCCCGATGACTTCATTTGGGGCGGGGTGGAGGAGTTCGTCGTCGCCAAGGGCAGCGACTGGTGCGCTGAGTTGGCCCGGGGTGCTGTGCGCTCTGCGAGGTGAGTGGATCCCGGCACGGATCGTGTTTGCGCTTGACGGGAGTGACGACGGCCACGTGCTGGCCGAATGCTACGGAAGTGACGGGTGGATGCTCGTCGATCCGCTCGCCGCGCGTACGGCGCGAAGCTCTACCGGGATCCGGACGTCGGTCCGGTCGGCACGGCGCGGATGTACGGGCTGTCGAGTGAGCAGAAACGGGTCCTGACCGCCAGCGCCGAGAGCTATGTGCACGAGCGGTTTTCGGCACCTCTCCGTGTCCGAGTAGTCGATTTGCGATGCGACGCGGCTCGGTACGACTACGGACTGAGCCGCTGCAACGAATACCGGCGGCGACTGTCAACCTCCTGGAACGAAGCCGCGGCGACTACGCAGTAGCCGGAAACGCCGGGACACCGCGGACGGACGCCACCGACCTGATGCTACCACGTGGAAGAAGCTCCGCGGAGGCGAGCTGGCAGATGCGAAGCCGTTCGTCGACGAACTCTCGGCCATCCCTGAGATTGTGACGGCGATTGCCCAGCCGGTCACGGCACTGCCGAAGACGTCGTGGCGCGGATCGGCAATGGTAGCGCGAGCGCGTGCCGTGAGCCGGGCCACTTGGATACCGGCGCTTCAGCGTTGTTTCCTGCGAGTCCGCCGCAGGAAGTCGTCTTCGTCGCGGCAGTGCAGCGCGGCCTCTACCAAAGCCGCGGTGGAGACGCCCTGCAACTGCGCCAGGTGGCGGGAAAGCGCCGCCGAGACCGGCAGGCCGCGCAACTTCAACACCTGGAGGACGGCCTCCCGCTGTGTCGCCGCGCGCGCCTCGGCCCGGCCTTCCGCGTGTCCCGCCGTCCGGCCTGCGAGAAGGCCCTCGGCGCGACTTTCCCGGCGCTCGGTGCGCAGCAGCGGGTCGACGTCCGGCCCGGTTCCCAGCGCCGCACCCAGCGTTCGTCCGAGCCTGCGCAACACGGCCATGGTGGCATCCGACAGCTCGAGCTCGTTCAGCGCTGGGTGGATCTCAGCCGCCGTCCAGCCCGGAAAGGCGCGGCTGACCGGCGCGGTGCGAAAGCTCCCGTGCTCCAGCAGGTAGATCGTCAAGCCGGAGTGCAAGCCCGCCGGGCGGCTCGGGGAGGACTTATCGGGCACCTCGACCCACACCTCCGGGAAGCCCCACGACTCGTACAGCGACAGCTTGCCGCGGCGCACGTCGGTGGTGTTGTCGACCTCCAGCACCACGTCCGGCAGCGCGTCGGTGCCCACTTCGATCCTGGCGCCCGGGGGCCGCGTGGTGCGCGGGTGCAGGTAGACGGTCTGGTCGGCCTCCAGGATGCGCCGCCAAGCGCCGTCGGCATCGCGCAGCAGAAGGTCGGCGGCGCCGAAGGTGGCAATGGGCGAACCTCGCACCTGCGCAATCAGCGTCAGCAACTCGCGTAGGCGTTGCCCAGCGTGCTCGTGGTAGACGCTGACCGGGTCGCACACCATGGCGGTCTCGGTGGCGGCGTCCCAGTACTCGATACGGCGCTCACAGCTCTCGAGGTCGGCGCGCGAAATGCGCACCGGCCGGCAGCCGGGAAACTCCAACCGCGGCGTCTCGCGCCTGACCGGGCGCGGCACGGCGGCGGCGCGGTACTCAGCCATGGCACGAGGATACCATGGTTCGACCGATCATTCCAGTAGCACCGAGTGCGCCGGATAACTACGAAATCACCTTACCCCGTGTGAGAGTTCGGCTGCTCTGGTCCGTGCGCTCCAAGCAGCCGTTTACGGGGAGATGCCGAGCACGGCGTGGGCGGCGGCGAGGCGGGCGATAGGGACGCGGTAGGGGGAGCAGGAGACGTAGTTCATGCCCGCCTGGTAGCAGAACTCGATCGACGACGGGTCGCCGCCGTGCTCGCCGCAGATGCCCACCTTCAGGTCCGGCTTGGTTGCGCGGCCGCGCTGCACGCCCATTTCCACCACCGTGCCGACGCCTTCACGGTCCAGCACCTGGAACGGATCCTCCTCCAGGATGCCCTTCTCCACGTACTCGGGGAGAAACACGCCGGCGTCGTCGCGCGAGTAGCCGAACATCATCTGGGTGAGGTCGTTGGTGCCGAACGAGAAGAAGTCGGCCGCCTCGGCGACGCGGTCGGCGGTGACCGCGGCACGCGGGATCTCGATCATGGTGCCGATCTGGTAGTCGACCCTGGTTCCGGCGTTCGCCAGCACGTCGGCTGCCACCTTCTCGGCGCGCTCGCGCAAGCGGCTCAGCTCCTCCACGGTGCCGACCAGCGGGATCATGATCTCCGGCAGCACGCCGGCGCCGCCGGCCGCCACCGCGCACGCCGCCTCCATGATGGCGCGCACCTGCATGTCGTAGATCTCCGGGTAGGTGATGCCGAGCCGGCAGCCGCGGTGGCCGAGCATCGGGTTCATCTCGTGCAGTGCTTCGATCTTGGCCTGCAGGCGGTCGAGCGGCACCCCGGAGGCCTGGGCCAGCGCCGCGGCGTCGGCCTCGGTCTTGGGCACGAACTCGTGCAGCGGCGGATCGAGCAGGCGCACGGTGACCGGGAAGCCGTCCATCGCCCGGAAGATGCCGGCGAAGTCCTCGCGCTGCAGCGGCAGCAGCCGGTCCAGGGCCGCCTTTCGGGTGGCGGCATCCTCGGCCACGATCATCTCCTGGAAGATCTCCAGCTTGCCCTCGTCGAAGAACATGTGCTCGGTACGGCACAGGCCGATGCCCTCGGCGCCGAACTCGCGCGCCACCTGGGCGTCGCGCGGCAGGTCGGCGTTGGTGCGGATGCCGAATCCCTCCAGGCCCTCCCGAGAGGCGCCATCGCGCACCTCGTCGGTCCACTCCAGGAAGGTCGCCAGGTCGCCGGCTACCTTGGGGGTGATCAGCGGCAGCTCGCGGTCGAACACCTCTCCGGTGCCGCCGTCGATGGTCATCCACTGGCCTTCCTCCACCGGGAAGCCGTCGATGCTGGCGGTGGTGCCGCTGATCATCACCTCCTTGCAGCCGGCCACGCACGGGGTGCCCATGCCGCGCGCCACCACCGCGGCGTGCGAGGTCATGCCGCCGGTGGCGGTAAGAATGCCCTCGGCTGCGTGCATGCCGCCGATGTCCTCGGGCGAGGTCTCGCGGCGCACCAGCAGCACCCGCTTGCCCTGTGCCACCCACTCCTCGGCGTCCTCGGCGGTGAACACGACCTGCCCGGTGGCCGCTCCGGGCGAGGCGTTGAGCCCGGTGGCGAGCACCTTGGCGGACGGCCGCGCCTCCGCCCGGATCATTGGATGCAGGCACTGGTCGAGCAGGTCGGCCGTCACGCGGCCGATCGCCTCCTGCCGCGAGACGAGCCCCTCGTCCACCATGTCTATGGCCAGCTTGACGGCAGCCGGACCGGTGCGCTTGCCGTTGCGGGTCTGCAGCAGGAACAGCCGGCCCTGCTGGATGGTGAACTCCATGTCCTGCATGTCGCGGTAGTGCTTCTCGAGCCGCTCACGCACGCCTTCCAACTGGGTCATCATCTCCGGGGCGGTGTCGCGCAACTGGCTGAGCGGCAGCGGCGTACGGATGCCGGCTACCACGTCTTCGCCCTGGGCGTTGATCAGGTATTCGCCGTAGAAGGTGTTCTCGCCGGTGGACGGGTCGCGGGTGAAGCACACGCCGGTGCCGGAGTCGTCGCCGAAGTTGCCGAACACCATCGACTGCACGTTGACGGCGGTGCCGAGCAGTCCCTTGATACCTTCGATCTGCCGGTAGCGGATCGCCCGCGTGCTGTTCCAGGAGCCGAACACCGCGTCGATGGCCCCCCAGAGCTGATCGAGCGGCGCCTGCGGAAACGGGCTGCCGGTGTGGCCGGCGTAGATCTCCTGGTAGGCGGCGATCACGCCGTCGAGGTCATCGGCGTCCAGATCGGTGTCCTCGGTCACCCCCTTGCGTTCCTTGGCGGCGTCGAGGGCGTGCTCGAAGTGCTCGTGCTTCACCCCCATCACCACGTCGCCGTACATCTGGATGAAGCGCCGGTAGGCGTCCTTGGCGAAGCGCGCGTTGCCCGACTGCTCGGCCAGACCCTCCACCGCCGCATCGTTGAGGCCGAGGTTGAGCACCGTGTCCATCATGCCCGGCATCGACTGCGCGGCGCCGGAGCGCACGCTCACCAGCAGCGGATCGCCGGCGTCGCCGAGCTTCTTGCCCATCATCGTCTCCAGCCGCTCCAGGTGCTCGGCGACCTCCTCCCGGAGCCCGGCGGGGTAGGTGCGGTCGTTGTCGTAGAACGCCGCGCACACTTCGGTAGAGATGGTGAACCCGGGCGGCACCGGGATGCCGAGATTGGTCATCTCGGCCAGGTTGGCGCCCTTGCCGCCGAGCAGCTCCTTCATCTCGGCCTTGCCCTCGGCGCTGCCGGCGCCGAAGAAGTACACGTTCTTGGTCGATTGATTCTTTTCGGGCATGGAGTTTACCTCGTTCTGGTCAGGTCGGGTTGCGGTTCCGGGACGTGGAGAATTATGGCCGTTTCGGGCCTGTCCCGTCGCACGCAACCTAAGGAAACCGCCGCGTCATGTCAAATGAGACCGCCCGTTCGGCTCCCGTTCGGCCCGTTCGCCCGCGCGCGAAATGCCGCTCCGTTTCAGCGCGAGGCGAGGCGGCGCTTGAGGTCGGCGAACAGGGCGCTCGCCTGCTCGGGGGCCAGTTCCTGTTCGTCGGGAGCGCCGTCGACCAAGTGGGCGGGTATCTCGGCCAGGAAGCGGGACGGCTCGGCGGCGTGCTCCTCCGGGCGGCCGCCGGGACCGCGCCGCCGTCGCACCGCAGGGCAGGTGATGAACAGGCGGCGGCGGGCGCGGGTGGCGGCAACGTAGAACAGGCGCCGCTCCTCGGCGAGGTTGGCCTCGCTGTCGGCCAGAGCGCGTGCGTGCGGGATGGAGCCGTCGTCGGCGCCGGCGATGAACACGGTGTCGAACTCCAGGCCCTTGGCGGCGTGGATGGTCATGAGCTGCACGCGCCCGCGCGGGTCGCCGCCGCGGTCCGGGGAGTCGTCGTCGCGGCTTACCAGGGCGGTGCGCGCCAGGTAGTCGGCGAGGGTGGGTGCGATGCGGTCCGGATGCTGCTCGAAGGATGCCAGCGAGTCGATCACGGCGTCGACGTTGGCCAGCTTCCAGCGTGCGGCATCCAGCCGGACGCCGTCCAGCAGGTGGTTGCGGTACTGCAGCTCGTCGATCAGGTCGGCCAGCACCGGCGCCATGGCACGGCTCCGTTCGCCGCCGCGGACGCGCGCCGCGTAGCGCTCCAGCAGCTCCACCAGCTCGCCGGCCGGCGCGCGCACGCGGGCGTGCTCGGGCGGTGGTGATGCGGCCTCCTTGCCGCTGCCGATCAGGACCATGGCCGAGTACAGCGAGCAGTGGTGCGCCTCGGCGGTGGCGGTGATGCGCTCCAGTGCGGCGGCGCCCAGGCCGCGGCGCGGCGTGTTGACGATGCGCCGCATGCTCACGTCGTCGTCCGGGTTGGCCAGCACGCGCAGGTAAGCGATCAGGTCGCGCACCTCGCGCCGGCTGAAGAAGCTCATGCCGCCGGACACCTGGTAGGCGATGCCCTCGCGCAGCAGCACTTCCTCCAGGGCGCGGGTAAGGTTGTTGGCGCGTACCAGCACGGCGCAGTCGGCGTAGCGCAGGCCGCTGCCCAGTGCCAGGCTGCGGATCCGGCGCACGATCCACTCGGCTTCGTCGGCGTCGCTGTCCGGGTACTCGGCCATCACCTGCGCGCCGGCGCCGCCGCTGCTCCACAGCTTCTTCGGCCGCCGCCCGCTGTTGCCGCTGATGACCGCGTTGGCGAACGCCAGGATGGAGCCGGTGGAGCGGTAGTTCTGTTCCAGCTTGATCTCCAGCCGTTCCGGGAAGTCGTGGCTGAAGTGGTCGAAGTTGGCCGCCTCGGCACCGCGCCAGGAGTAGATCGACTGGTCGTCGTCGCCCACCACGCACACGTTGCGAGAGGCCCCGCCGAGACCCTGCAGGAGTTGGTACTGGCGCCGCGAGGTGTCCTGGAACTCGTCCACCATCACGTGGCTGAAGCGCGTCCGGAGGTCGTCGCCCGACTCGCCGCGCAGCAGCTCCAGCGGCAGCAGGATCAGGTCGTCGAAGTCGACCGCGTGGTAGAGGCGCAGCCGGCGCCGGTAGGCGGACACCAGTCCGCGCAACTGCTCACTTGCGTTCTCCACGTCCGGGACGCCCGCGCCGCCCATGCGCATGGCGGACACCAGGCGTTGCAGCACGGCCGGGTCGGCCTCCGCCAGGTCGGCGTCGAGGCGCAGGTCGCGCGCCACCTCGCGCAGCAGCGCGGCGCTGTCCTGCTGGTCGTACACCGTGACCGGCGCGGCGGCGGCGCCGGTGCGGAATCCCAACTCGCCGCTGTAGCGGCGCACCAGTTGCAGGCCGAGGGCGTGGAACGTGCTTACCGTGGGGGCGGCCCGCCGCCCGCGCCGGGAAATGCCGGCGCGCTCGCGCATCTCGGCGGCGGCCTTGTTGGTGAAGGTCAGGGCGACGATGGAACGCGGGTCGATGCCGGCGCTCAACATGCGCGCCAGCCGCGCGGTGATGACCCGCGTCTTGCCGGAGCCGGCGCCGGCAAGCACCATGACCGGCCCGCCGATGGCGGCTGCCGCCCGTTCCTGTTGGGGATTGAGGGCGACGCCAGTGCCCGACACGCGCGCACGATACCGGTGCCGCCGCGCGCTGGTCAAACGCCCGCCGCCGCGCCCGCCCGAACCGCGTGGCGCCTCGCGGCGAACCCGGCCGGTCGGACGCTGCCCGGCAGCCGGACCGCGCCCACTGGCCAAGCCCCGCCGGGCCGGTCAGAATGGCGGCGCGATGCATGCGGTCGAGATGCGCGGCGTCAGCTACGCGTACCCGGAAGGCACCGAGCTGGTGTTCCACAACCTGTCGGCGCGGCTGCCGGCGGGCGTGACGGCCCTGGTGGGCCAGAACGGCACCGGCAAGTCCACCTTCATGCTGCTGGCCAGCGGCATTGCGGTGCCGAGCGCCGGCACCGTGCTGCTGCGCGGCGTGGACACGCGCCAGTTGCGCGACGCGCACACGCGGCAGCGCCACGTATCGTTGATCCACCAGAACATGGAGTTCGAGACCGAGGAATCGATCGGTAACCTGATCATGTACGTATACCGTACCGGGTACCACGAGCAGCACAGCGAAGAGTTCGTGCGCGAGCTGGTGGACGCGTTCGAGTTGCGCGGCGTGCTCCACAAGCGCACCCAGGAGGTGAGCAAGGGCGAGCTGCAGCGCACCCTGCTGGCCTTCTGCCTGCTGTACGGATCGCGCGTGTTGATGATGGACGAGCCGGTGTTCGCGCTGGAGGAGCAGCAAAAGCGCAAGGTGATGGGGTATCTCTACGAATACGCCCACCGGGAGCAGCTGAGCTGGTACTACTCCGTGCACGAGCTGGAGTTGTCGGCGCAGTTCTCGGACTACGTGGCGCTATTCCGCGCCGACCGGCCGCCGCTGATCGGGCGCACCGAAGAACTGCACAATCGCGAGCACCTCGAGCGCGCGTACGACATCCCGTTCGACTTCCTCAAGCGGCGCGAAGCGCTGTACCGCGAAGCGCTGCGCGGTGCCTGACCGACACGCCGCCGGCCGGCTTTCACGGTTTCCTGGCCTCCTGCTCACACGACGCTAACAATTCCGCGCCATTGTCCCCATGAAGAAGGATGAACGCTTGTCTACCGTCGACAGCGTAACGCCCGCCTCCGACCTGCCTGCCGCCGACTTGGCGCCCGCCGGATCATACGCCCGCAAGGACAACCGCGCCCTGACCCGCCGCCCGCGGCCCGGCGAGAGCGTGATTCAGGGGCTGCTGTTCGTGTGCGGAGCGGTGTCGATCCTGGTGACCGTCGGCATCGTGGTGGTGCTCGGGCGCGAGTCGATCCTGTTCTTCCGCAACGACGCGGTTAACCTGTGGATGTTCTTCACCACCACCGAGTGGCAGCCGGCGATCGGCAGGTTCGGGATTCTGCCGCTCGTCAACGCCACCCTGATGACCAGCTTCACGGCGATGCTGGTGGCGGTGCCGATCGGCATGAGCGTGGCGATCTACCTCAGCGAATACGCCGAGCCGCGCACGCGCGCGCTGCTGAAGCCGATCCTGGAGGTGCTGGCCGGGATTCCGACCGTCGTGTACGGCTACTTTGCCCTGACGTTCATGACCCCGCTGCTGCGCGGTGTATTCGGGGACAACGTGGTGCAGATCTACAACACCGCTTCGGCGGGCATCGTGATCGGCATTCTGATTCTGCCGCTGATCTCCTCGATGGCCGAGGACGCCCTGTCGGCGGTGCCCAACTCGTTGCGCCAGGCGGCGCTGGGCCTGGGCGCCACGCGCCTGGAGACCTCGGTACGGATCGTGGTGCCGGCGGCATTCTCGGGCATCGCCGCGGCGTTCATCATCGGCCTGTCACGCGCCGTCGGCGAGACGATGGTGGTTGCCCTGGCCGCGGGCGCAGGTTCGGCGTTCACGTTCAACCCGTTCCACGCCGCCGAGACCATGACCGGCCACATCGTGCGCATCAGCGGCGGCGACCTGAGCTACCAGTCGATCGACTACAACAGCATCTATGCGATCGGCCTGATGCTGTTCTTCATCACTCTTGCGCTGAACATGCTGAGCCGGCGCATCGTGGTGCGCTTTCGCGAGGTGTACGATTGAACAGCATGTCCGCCAACCTGCCGGCCCGCCACCGCGCGGGCCTGGTGTGGCGCCTGGTGTTCCACCTGGCCACCGCCGTGGCGATCGTCATGTTGACGGCGCTGTTGCTGACCATCGTCAACCGCGCATTCGGCCTGGTGGCGATGGAGAACGCCGTCGACCCGGCCGAGCTGGCCCGCGACGGCGTGCCGCTGGAGCGGATGAACGCGGCGGCATTGACCGCGGTGCTCGCCGACAACGTGTCGCGCGGCCTGATGCGCCGCTTCGAGCGCGAGCAGCCGATGGCCGAGCGCAGCCGGGACGAGATCTACGGGCTGGTGGTGGAGCGGGTGGTGGACCCGTCCGTGGTGCAGGCGTGGTCGCTGTGGGACTCGCTGTTTCGCCGCCGGGCGGTGGTCGAGGAGGCGATGAGGCGGTTTCCGAACGCGCGGCTGGTGTTCCGCTCCTGGCTCACCGGATCGTTCATCGCCGACGCCCAGTCGAGCATTCCCGAGGACGCGGGCGTGCGCGCGGCCATCAAGGGATCGCTCGGCACCATCCTCATCACCATCCTGTTCGCCTTCCCGGTCGGCGTCGGAGCCGCCATCTACCTGGAGGAGTACGCCCGGGACAACCGGCTCAACCGGGTCATTCAGACCAACATCAACAACCTGTCGGGGGTACCGTCGATCATCTACGGGATGCTTGGGCTGACGGTGTTCGTACGCGCGATGGAACCGATCACCAGCGGCGCGCTGTTCGGCCTCGGTGACGGTTCCGCAAACGGCAGGACGATCCTGTCCGCCGGGCTCACCCTCGGCCTGCTGATCCTGCCGGTGATCATCATCAACGCCCAGGAGGCGATCAAGGCGGTTCCCGACAGCCTGCGCCAGTCGAGTTACGGTCTCGGCGCGACCAAGTGGCAGACCATCCGCCACCACGTGCTGCCCAGTTCCTTCGACCGCATCCTGACCGGTACGATCCTGGCCACCTCGCGCGCCATCGGCGAAACCGCGCCGATGGTGGTGGTGGGCGCGTCCACGCTGGTGACCCTCGATCCGAGCGGACCGTTCTCCAAGTTCACCACCCTGCCGATCCAGATATATCAGTGGACGGCGCGCCCGCAGGCGGAGTTCCGCAACGCCGCGGCGGCGGCCATTCTGGTGCTGCTGGTGTTGCTGCTGACGCTGAACGCGACCGCGATCCTGTTGCGGAACTACCACGCCAAGAAGCAGGTCACCGCATGAGCAGGCCGTACGTGACCCACAAGGAGTGAGCAAGCACCGTGGCGACTCAGATGAACACGCACGCAGCGGATCTACCGGCAGCGGTTGCCGCCGGGGGTGCGCACGCGGGCAAGGAGTAAACCATGGCGACGCAAATGAACACCCACGCGGCGGATCTGCCGGCGCCGTCCGCCGATTCCAGCGCCCTTTCGGTAACCGGACTGAACGTCTACTATGGTGCATTCCAGGCGGTGCGCGACATGTCGATGAACTTCGGAACGCGGCGCATCACGGCGCTGATCGGGCCGTCCGGCTGCGGCAAGTCGACCGTGCTGCGTTCGATGAACCGTATGAACGAGCTGGTGCCCACCGCGCGCACCGAGGGCGTGGTGACCTTCCAGGGCCGCAACATCTACGACGCGGACGTCGACCCGGTGGAGGTGCGGCGCCGCATCGGCATGGTGTTCCAGAAGCCCAACCCGTTCCCGAAGTCGATCTACGACAACATCGCCTGGGGCGCACGCATCAACGGCTTTACCGGTAGCGTCGATGAGCTGGTGGAGAAATCCCTGCGCCAGGCGGCACTGTGGGACGAGGTGAAGGACAAGCTGGCCGACAGCGGTCTCGGCCTGTCCGGCGGCCAGCAGCAGCGCCTGTGCATCGCGCGGGCGATTGCGGTCCATCCCGAGATCATCCTGATGGACGAGCCGTGCTCGGCGTTGGATCCGATTGCCACCCTGCGCATCGAGGATCTGATGCGGGAATTGGCGGCGCACTATACGATCATCATCGTCACCCACAACATGCAGCAGGCGGCGCGAGTTTCCGACTATACTGCATTCTTCATGATGGACGAGGACCGTTCCGGGTACCTGGTCGAGTACGGGCCCACCGGCAGGATCTTCACCAATCCTGACGAGAAGCGCACCGAGGACTACATTTCAGGGCGCTTCGGTTGACGATGAGTGGTTAACGGCGAGTCTTCCCCGTTGCGCGGCCAGTTCGATCTCTCCATGGAGCAGCTCAGGGGGGCGCTGCTGGTAATGGGGCAGCAGGTGGAACGCTCCATCCGCGGCTCCGTGAACGCGCTCGGCCGGCATGACGTGAACGCCGCCGTGGTGGTGTTGCGGGAGGAGGCGGACGTCAACCGGATGCATCACGAGATCGACGACTCCTGCCTGCGCTTGCTGGCGACCGAGCAGCCGGTGGCCACCGACCTGCGGCAGATCGTCGGCACCCTCAACGTCATCGGGCAACTCGAACGCATCGGCGACCTGGCCGTGCACGTGGCGAGCGTGGCGCAGCGTCTGGCCCCGGAGCAGTTTTCGCGCGGCGTGGGCGCCATCATGCAAATGGCGGAAGACGTGTGCGCCATGGTAGGCGACTCCCTGCAGGCATTCGTGTCGCGGGACGCGGCGATGGCCGAGCAGGTGAGCGCGCGCGACCGCAAGGTCGACGAGGTGTACGCGAACATTTTCCGCGACTTGCTGTCGTACATGATGGAGAACACCCGCAACGTTGCGCAGGCGTCGTCGCTGCTGTTCGTGGCCAAGCAACTGGAACGGGTCGGCGACCACTCGACCAATATCTGCGAGTCGGTGATCCTGGTCACCACCGGCAAGCACGTCGATCTGAACCGCGACTGAGCCGACCCGGAGCCGTGGCCGGCAGCCCGGAGTCTGCCGAGTGGCGACAGACTCCGCGGTCACGCGAAACCGAGCGCTACCCGGTCCCGCGGTTCCTCGAAACCGGGGTTCTACCCGAAAACCAAGTTCTGCTCGAGGGCCGAGGTCACTCGGTCGTGAACACCTGGAATCCGCCGTACGCCTCGGTGCCGTGCTCGGCCACGTCGAGGCCCTTGAGTTCTTCGTTGCGCGGTACCCGCAACCCGACCACGGCGTCGATCAGCTTGAAGATCAGTCCCATCACCACGACGATGAACACGCTTACGGTCACCGTGCCGAGGAGCTGGATGCCGACCTGGGTGAAGCCGCCGCCGAACCAGAGGCCGTCGTTGGCCACGCCGAGTGCGGCCTGCCCCCAGATGCCCACGGCGACGGTGCCCCAGATGCCGTTCATGCCGTGCACGGCGATCGCCCCGACCGGGTCGTCGACGCGGCGCCGGTCCAGGAACAGCACCCCGAACACCACGATGACGCCGCCGATCAGGCCGATGATGATGGCGTGGCCCGGCTCCACGAAGGCACACGGAGCGGTGATCGCCACCAGTCCGGCGAGCGCGCCGTTCATGCCCATGGTGAGGTCGGGCTTGCCGACCACGATCCATACGGTCGCGGTAGCGGCAATGGCGCCGGAGGCGGCGGCCAGGTTGGTGTTGATCGCCACCCGCGCGATCAGCGAGCCGTCGCCGACGCCGAGGGTGGAGCCGGGGTTGAAGCCGAACCAGCCGAACCACAGCAGGAACATGCCCAGCGACGCCAGCGGCAGCGAGTGGGCGCTGATCACGTTGGGCTTGCCGTCGGGGCCGAACTTGCCGATGCGCGGCCCGAGCGCGCGGGTGCCGATGAAGGCCGCCCAGCCGCCCACCGCGTGCACCACCGTGGAGCCGGCGAAGTCGGCGAAACCGAGGCTGGCCAGCCAGCCGCCGCCCCAGATCCAGTGACCGACGATCGGGTAGACGAACGCCGAAATCAGGAACGAGTAGATCACGTAGGCCGGGAACTTCATGCGCTCGGCCATGCCGCCGGCCACGATGGTGGCGGCGGCACCGACGAACACGGCCTGGAACAGCCAGAACGCGTACAGCGGCACGCCGGCGGCGGACTCGGCGCCGATCAGGAACCAGCCGGTGGTGCCGAACAGCGGGTTGCCGGAGCCGAACATGATCGCGTAGCCGAAGATGAAGAAGCCGAGCGACGCCATGCAGAAGTCCATCAGGTTCTTCATCAGGATGTTGGCGGTGTTCTTGGCGCGGATCAGTCCGGCCTCCAGCATGCCGAACCCGGCCTGCATCAGGAACACGAGAAAGGCGGCCATCAGCACCCACACCGTGTCTATTCCCACGATGATGTCGGCGATCTGCGTCGCCACCGACGCATCCTGCGCGTATACCGGCGTGCCGGCCAGCACTCCGAACACGATCCCGGCGACGCCCACGCGGGCACTGAAACGAGCCTTGCGGCAAACCTGCAACCTATCCATTATTCCGCAAATATACGGATAGGCGGCGGTTGGCACAATGCCGGCGGCCTGCTTATTCCTGCTTATTCGGCGCGGGATGGGACGGCTTCGGAGCCACGCCTTGGGGCAGCACTTGACGGGCCGGTCGCGATGCCGAAGCGATCAGCTTCCCGGCGACGAGACTGGAAGCGCGCGCAGCGCCTTCGGGCAATGCTTGATGTGCAGATCTCGATGCTGAGGCGATCAGCCTTCCGGCGAGGCGGCGGGCTCGCGATGCACTCCTGCGGGCAACTCCTTGACGTGCAGGTCGCGTTGCGGAAACGGGATGGTGATGCCGGCGCGGCGGAACGCGCGGGCGATCTCGAAGTTGGCCCAGGAGTGTGCCGGCCACTTGGTGCCGGCATCCTCGATGCCGGTCCACAGCTCCATCAGGATGCCGGAGTCCGCGAATTCGCGCACCCGTACGTCCGGTTCCGCGGACGCGCGGGCGTACGGGCTGGCCAGCGCCACTCCCTTGAGCACCTCGGCCGCGTAGTCGAGATCGGTGCCGTACGCCACGCTCACCTGGTTGATCACCGTGATGCGCCGCACCTCGTGCGAATTGTTGTAGATCTTGTTGCCCACGAGTTGGTGGTTGGGCACGATGATGGTCTCGTCGGTCAGGGTGGTGATGATGGTGGAACGCAGGCGGATGTGCGCCACGTCGCCCTCGGTGCCCTCCACCACGACCCGGTCGCCCTCCTTGATGGGGCGTTCGAAGATGATCACCAGGCCCGACACGAAGCTCGCGACCACGTTCTGCAGGCCGAAGCCGATGCCGATGCCGAGGGTGCCGATCAGCACCGAGAAGGTGGACAGGTTGACGCCCAGGAAGGAGAGCCCGATCACCAGGGTGACGCTCAGGATCAGGTAGTGGGTGATGCCGCCGATCGAAAAACGGGTGGCGTCGGTGAGCGGCAGGCGGGACAGGGCGCGCGTCTTCAGGAACCCGGAGCCGGTGCGCGCGGTCCACACCGCCACGTAGCCGATCGGGATGGCGAAGATCACCGTGACCAGCGAGATCGAGCTGCCGGCGGTCTCGATGATCGGCGTCGACAGGATGTTCCACAGGACGACCGCGCCGCGGCTGGCGTCGGTGCCGAACAGGCCGTAGACCAGCAGCAGGGCGAGTGACATCAGCAGGATGCGCAGGACGGTGCGCACGTAGCGGTACAGGCGCTGGGCGGTGTCGAACTGGGCGCGCAGGTGCCCGATCTTGCGCCGCAGCAGGGTCAGCAGCAGCCGGTACAGCAGGAAGGCGACGCCGAGCGGCAGGATCAGCCGCACCAGCAGCGCAAGCGGGGTGATGACGTGATCGAACGCCTCGAAGCTGAGCGGCGTGTCGAACAGCCGCGCGAGAAGGGACTCCATGGACCTCTACCCTTATGCTCGGCAACGGCGGCCGAGGGGTTCAACGGACGCGGCGAAATATGCGACAAGGTGTGTCGTATTGGCGGGTGAGCGTGCCATGTTGTCATAGAGTCAATAACATGCCAACATGTAAGCAATGATCAGGACGCAAGTACAGGTGACCGAACAGCAGATGAGACGATTGAAACGGCTGGCGGCAGACCGCGATGTGTCTGTGGCCGAGTTGGTGCGGAGCGGGGTGGACAGCATCCTGGACGCAGCGGAGCAGGAGTCACAGTCGGAAAGGGAGCGTCGTGCGCTCGCGGCATTGGGACGATTCCGCTCCGGAAGGTCCGATGTCTCCCGAGAGCACGACCGCTACCTGGCTGAATCGTACGCACGGCTTGGTGAGCATGAGCGATGAGCGTGTTCGTGGACACTTCCGCGCTGTACGCGGCGCTCGACGCGGACGACGACGCACACGCTCGGGCGCTTGACGGTTGGCGCGAGCTGATCACCGCCAAGACGCCACTCACTACGTCGAACTACGTGTGCGTGGAGAGCGCCGCTCTGGTCCAGGCGAGGCTTGGAATGGACGCCGTGCGCGCGATGTTCGACGATCTCCTGCCGGTCGTCACCGTCGTGCCGATCGATGAGGCGCTCCATGCCCAGGCGGCTGCCACCTTCCTCGACGCCAACCGGCGTCGGTTGAGCCTGGTCGACTGCGCCAGCTTCGCCGTGATGCGGCAACACGGCATCGCGTCGGCATTCGCCTTCGACCCGCACTTCGAGGAGCGAGGCTTCCGGCTCGTGTAGCGTGGCTGAACGGCAAGCTCGGCTTGGGGGCTCGGACGGTTCCTCCGTCCGTGAGTAGGGGATGAGCTCGCCTCGTACTGTGTCGGCGCCGTTGACTCCCTACTCTTTCGACATTCCCACCCGACGCCAGCGGTTTGACAGGACGCGCGCCGGATGGATAGCTTGCTGCGGGCGCGACGAAGCGCCCGCGGGCGGTTAGCTCAGATGGTAGAGCACCTGGTTTACACCCAGGCGGTCGGCGGTTCGAGCCCGTCATCGCCCATGCAAGGAGGCCCACCGTGGGGTCGGTGACCGGCGCGGACATCGCGCACTACCGCGAGCACGGCCACGTGACGGTGCGGCGACTGCTGCCGCGCGCCGACGTGGAGCGGCTCGTGGAACGCCTCGACGGCATGCTCGCCGGGCGCTATCCGAGCGACGGTTTCGTGTGCGGCCCGGCGTCCTGGGAGACGCCGGACGATCCCGGCCGCTTCATTCTCCAGGTCATGGCGACCAGGTTCCCGATCAACGACCCGGTGCTGGCCGCGCTGGCCGGCAACCGGGCGGTGCAGCGGGCCGCCACTGTGCTGATGGGGTCGGAGCACGCTACCGTGTTCCAGCAGCAGGCGCTGATCAAGGGGGCCGGTGCCGCCAATGCCACCCCCTGGCATCAGGATGACCACTACTGGCAACTGCAGCGCGGCGGCTTCACCGCGGTGACCGCGTGGATGCCGCTTCGCCGTACCACCGCCCGCGGCGGCACCATGTGGCTGCTGCCCGGCAGTCACCGCCACCGCATCCACGACCACGACTGGACGCACGGCGTCAGCATGTTCAAGACCATCACGGGCGGAGTTCCGGAGGAGCAGCTGGTCCCCCTGGAGCTCGAGCCCGGCGACGTCAGCTTCCATCACAAGAACATGGTGCACGGCGCCTTCGCCAACCGCGGCGTCGAACGCCGCATGGCGATCGCCCAGCACTACCACAACGCCCCCGCGACGAGTACCGCCTTCGCCCACCGCCGCGCCGACCCCGTGCCCTGGAAGTACCAGGTGAAGAAGCCGGCAGTGCGAGGTCGGTAGATGTCGTCCACGCGGGAATACCCATGCTGTCCGTCGATCTGAGGATCCTGACCATCTGCTCAGCGCCGGTTGAGCGGGCAGGCGTAGCGAAGGAGTCTGTTTGACGCTGCGCCGAGCGGGGCCGTAAGGTAGCGGCATGGGGACCGAACGCCTGACCATGGGGCAGGCTCTTGTAAAGTACCTGGCGGCTCAGTACAGCGAGTTCGACGGTGAGCGGCGGCGGCTGATTCCGGCCATCTTCGGCATTTTCGGGCACGGCAACGTGTGTGGGCTGGGACAGGCGCTGGAGCAGGGCGGGGCAGACCTGCCGTACCACCAGACCCGCAACGAGCAGTCGATGGTACACACGGCGGCCGGGTTCGCGCGCGCCACGCTGCGCACCCAGACGCTGGCCTGCACCAGCTCGATCGGGCCCGGCGCCACCAACATGGTAACCGGCGCGGCCACCGCCACCATCAACCGCATGCCGGTGCTGTTGCTCGCCTCCGACTACTACGCCACCCGGCACCAGGGTCCGGTGCTGCAGCAACTGGAGCACCCGTCCGCGGCCGACGTGAGCGTGAACGACTGCTTGCGCCCGGTGAGCCGGTTCTTCGACCGCATCACCCGCCCGGAGCAGCTCCTCACCGCGCTGCCGCAGGCGATGCGGGTGCTGACCGACCCGGCGGAGACCGGCGCGGTGACGCTGTCGCTGCCGCAGGACGTGCAGGCGCACGCCTGGGACTACCCGAGCCACTTTTTCGCTGAGCGCACCTGGCGGATCGAGCGGCGGCCGCCGGCCGCGGAGCGCATCGAGGAGGTGGTCGCCATGCTGCGCGCGGCGCGGCGGCCGGTGATCATCGCCGGCGGCGGCGTGCACTACTCGGCGGCGTGGGACGTGCTACGCGCGGTGGCCGCCGGGTTCGGCATCCCGGTGAGCGAGACGCACGCCGGCAAGGGGGCGCTGCGCGGCGCGCCGGAGTGGTCGCTCGGTGGCCACGGCGTGGAGGGCACCAGCGCGGCGGCGCGCATCGCCGAGGAGGCGGACCTGGTGCTCGCGGTAGGCACCCGCATGAGCGACTTCGCCACCGCGTCGCAGAGCCTGTTCCACGACCCCGAGGTACGCTTCATCGCGGTCAACGTGTGCGCGGCCGACGCGGTCAAGCAGGGCGCGCTGCCGGTGGTGGCGGACGCCCGCTTGGCCCTGGAGGCGCTGCTGGCCGCCGGGCAGGGCGCCGGGGTGGCGTTCTCCGGCTACCGCGAACGGGTAGCCGAGGCGCAGCGGGACTGGGACAAGATCGTGCGCACCGACGCATACGGTGACCATCCCGGCGAGGTGATGAGCGAGGGGCAGGTGATCGAGGTGCTCAACGAGGAGTCCCAGGGCGACGACGTGGTCGTGGCAGCCGCCGGGGCCCCGCCCGGAAACATCCTCAAGCTGTGGGACGGCAGCAACGGCAGCCGGTGCCACATCGAGTTCGGCTTCTCGTGCATGGGCTACGAGCTGCCCGCCGGCCTCGGCGTGCGCATGGCGGCCGGCGGTCCCGGCAGTCCGGGCGAGGTATTCGTGTACATCGGCGACGGCACCTTCCTGCTCAACCCGATGGAGCTGATCACGGCGTTGCAGGAGCAACTCAAGGTGACGGTGGTGGTGATCGACAACCACGGCTTCCAGGTGATCCGGCGGCTGCAGATGTGGCGCACCGGCCACGCCTTCGGCAACGAGTTCCGCGCCCGCGGCGGCGGGGAGAACGGCGGTGCGCCGGCGGATGGCGGGCCGCGCCTGGAGGGCGACTACCTGCCGGTGGACATCGCCGCCATCGCCCGCGGCATGGGGGCGTGCGCCTGGAACGCGGCCACGCCGGAGGAGGTGCGCGGCGCGCTGCGCGAGGCGCGTGCCGAGACCCGTTCCTGCGTGATCGTATGCGAGGTGGAGAAGCACCGCTACGTGCCGGGTGCCGATACCTGGTGGGACGTGGCCCCTGCCGAGGTGAGCCGTAGCGAGGTGACGCAGACGCTGCGCTCCGAGTACGAGCGCGACCGCGCCGAGCTGCAGCGGTTCCACTACTGAACCCGGAGTGAGGTCGAAGACAAGATGAGCTTGACGGTAAGTGAAGTGCTCGGTAGCCGCCCCGGACCGGCGGTCTGGCTGGCGGGCGATCCCGCGGATCTTGGTGACTGGCTGGCCCGCGGCGCAGCCGGCATCGTGACCAACACGGTCGTGCAGCGCGAGCTGGCGGCCAAGTACGGCGGCCTGCTGGAGGTGACGCGCCGCTACCTGGACATCACCGACAAGCTGGTGGTGATCGAGGTGGAGGGGCACAACACCGAGGAACTGCTGGAGGTGAGCCGCGTGTTCACCGCCCTGTCGCCGCAGATCGCGATCAAGATCCCGTGCACGGCGCACGGCCTCGGCGCGTTCGGTGCGTTGGCGGAGGAGGGGGTGACCACCTTCTGCACCACGGTGTTCTCGCTCGGCCAGGCCGCGGCCGTGGCGCGCGCCGGCGCCACCCACGTGCTGCCGTTCTGCGAGCCGGTGCGGGAGATGGGCGGCGATCCGGGCAAGCTGGTGCGCGAGTGCGTTGCCATGTTCGCCCCGTGGCAGCGGCGCCCGTTTGTGACCGCGGCGCTGGTGCGCTCGGTGGAGACGGCCACCGCCGCGCTGGCCGCCGGCGCCGACGGCATCATCGTGTTCTGGCCGATCTTCCAGGCGATGCTGGAGCATCCTCTCACGGCCACCTGGAACGACACGTTCGCCGGCGAGTGGCGCAAGATGGAGGAAGCCGGCCACCTCGACGGAGTGGTGCGGCCCGCGCAGTGAGCCGCCCGCGCTCCGCCGCCACTGCACCCGGGCGCCCACCTAACATCCTGGTGCTGATGACCGACGAGCATGGCGCTCAGTTCAGCGGCACCTACGGCCATCCGTTCATCCGCACCCCCGCGATGGACCGGCTGGCGGCGGAGGGGGTCACCTTCGACGCCGCATACTGCAACAACCCGTTGTGCGTGCCGTCGCGCCTCTCCTTCATGACCGGGCAGTACACCCACCGCTGCCGCGGCTGGGACAACGCCACCCCGCTGGCCGCCGACGCGGTGACCTGGGCGCACCTGCTCGGCGCGGCCGGCTACGACGTGGCGCTGTCCGGCAAGATGCACCTGATCGGAGACGACCCGCTGCATGGCTTCCATGAGCAGTTGGCGCGCGACCTGCACATCGAGCTGCAGCACCCGATCTTCCCCTGGGACGACGGCGTGCCGGAGGCGCGCGAGCCGTGGCCCGGCGTGGTGCGCACCGACTCGCGCGTGCCGCCGGGCCCCGGCGAGGAAGGGCATCCAGCGACCGAGGAAGATGCGGCCACGCCGCCGACCGGGCCGGGACGCACGCCCGAGATCGATGCCGACGACGCTGCGGTCGATGCGGCGCTGGCGTACCTTCGCGCGCGGGCGCACGGAGGGGACGAGCGGCCGTTCGCGCTGTGCGTCGGGCTGATCGCGCCGCATTTCCCGTTCGTGGTGCCGGAGCCGTTCTTCTCGCAGTACTTCCCGCACCACGCCGACCTTCCGGACCTGCCGGGCGGGCACCTGGACACGTTGCCCCCCGCGGCGCGGCGCCTGCGCCGGGCGTTCGGCTTCAGTGGCCACAGCGACGCGCAAGTGCGCCGGGCGCGGGCGGCCTACTACGGGCTGGTGAGCTACGCCGACGACAAGCTGTGCCAGCTCTTGGACGCGCTCGACGAGTTCGGTCTGGCCGAGGACACCGTGGTGATCCACACCAGCGACCACGGCGAGATGCTCGGCGAGCACGGCCTGTGGCGCAAGATGAGCTTCTACGAGCAGTCCGCGCGTGTCCCGCTGCAGGTCCGCTGGCCGGGCCGCGCCGCGGCCGGGCGCCGGGTAGCGGAGTGCGTGTCGCTGGTGGACGTTGCCGCCACGATCACCGCGGCAGGCGGCGCAGCCTCCCCGGCGGCGCCGATGGACGGCCGCAGCCTGGCCGGGCTGCTGGCCGGCCCCGACCCCGAGTGGCGCGACGAGGCGTTCGCCGAGCACACCGCGCACGGCACCGACCGGGCGCGCGCGATGCTGCGACGCGGGCGCTGGAAGCTGTGCCTGTCCGGTGCCGATGACCTGGAGCCGGAACTGTACGACGTGGTGAGCGACCCCGGCGAGTTCACCAACCTGGCCGGCGACCCCGCCGCCGCGGGTGTGCAGCAACACATGACCGACGCCCTGCTGCGCCGCTGGGACTGGCGCCGCATCGACCGCGAAGTGCGCGCCAGCCAGCGTCAGCGCCAACTGGTCCGCGCCGCGGCAACCGGGTCAGGCGGCAGGCCTCCGTTCTGAGCCGCCCATGGACACCGATCCGCTCGGCCGCCGTCGCGCACGTGGCGCTGGCCTGACGCCCGGGCTGGCTACGAGAGCAAGCGCCGCTTGTCGATGCCCTCGCGCCGGGCGATGGTGGCGAGGAGGTGCGTGGGGTCAGGGCGGCCGCGATTGGCGAGGGCGGCGGGCGTATCGTCCGACTCCCTGCGCAACGCCAGGCTGCGGTCGGCGAGCGGCAGGTCCACCCGGACGTTTCCGCGCAGGTGCGACTCGCGAATCGCGATGGCGATCTCCAGCAGGTGGCGCCCCATGTCTCCCGAGCAGTTGGGCGTCTTGCCGGTCTCGATGCAGTCGATGGCGTCCTTGACCTGCCCGACCCCCGCGCTCCAGATGCGCTGCGGGCGCGGGAACACGTACCGCACCGGGGTCGGCCGCGCGCCCTCCACGAGCTCTCCCATCCGCCACACCTCGAACTCGTAGCCCTCGTTGCCGTTGCGAATGGAGATGGTGCCCTGCTCGCCGATGGCGTCCAGCGTCCAGGTGGACGCGCCGCTCGGCATCATGCGGCAGAAACCCCGCGTGCCGTTTTCGAACGCCAAGTAGGCGTTGCCGGCAAGGTCGCCGCCGCTTGCCGCCTTCTCGTCGCTCTCGGCCTCACCCACGAGCCACGACACCCGCTCGCTGCCGCCGGCCAGCACGCACATGGCGCCGATCCAGTGGACGCCCATGTGCGCCAGCGCCCCCGACCCGTGCGCGGTGATCTGCAGCATCCTGCCCAGGGCCCCCTCGTCGATCAGCGCCCGCGCCCGGCGGTAGTACACGTCGGATGCGCGCATGGCATTCAACATCAGAATGACTCCCGCCTCCCGGCACGCCTCGACCATCGCGTCGGCTTCCTGCAGCGAGGTCGCCATCGGCTTCTCCACCCAGATGCACTTCACGTCCGTGCGGCCCTCGCGCACCATGCGCACGATGTCCAGCGTAACCTCGGCCCGCGGCGCGACGTGGGTACAGACGCTCACGATATCGGGACGCTCCCGTTCCAGCATCTCCCGGTAGTCCTCGTAGCGCTTGTCTTCGGGAACGCCCCAGCGGCTCCCGAACGCCTCCCGTTGCTCGCGGTACTTGTCAGCGGCGCCGACCACCTGCACCTCGGGCACGTCCATGTAGCTGCCCATGTGGCTGAACGGCTCCAGCCAGCCGCTGCCCACGACCTCGTCGTCGATCGTGTCCGCGATCCTGCCCAATCCGATCAGCGCCGCTCGATACCTTCTGTCGTCCATCGCGCCCTCCCAGGCTCGATTATGACGCACGAACCGCAAGAGATCCCAACAGAAGTCCCCCAGGAATCCCGGCGCCGGTGTTGCGTCCCGGCTGTGCCGTTACCGGACGCTGCCGAGGTGACCGTCGCGGGCCGGCGCGGGGTAGAGCAGGCGTGGGTCGCGCGAGTCGGCGGATACCTCGATGTAGAACGAGCGCTGGCTCGGGGTCATGCGCTCGAGGGCGGCGCGGCTCGGGAAGAAGCTGTGAAATTTCATGCCGGCGTGGTGGTATTTGTAGAACAGGGTGACCCGCTCGCGGTCGCTGGTCCATGGGGTGGCGCCGTGGCACAGCGCCTCGGTGAAGATCACCGCCGAGCCGGCACGGCACGGCACGCACTGGATCAGGGATCGGTCGACGCCGTGCTCGAACGTCTTCATGTCCTCCGGAATCGGGAAGTTGGCCTTGTGGCTGCCGGCGATGCAGGCGAACCCGCCCTCCTCCTCGCTGACGTCGGTGAGGTTGAACGCCACCACCGTGTGGCCGCTGAAGATGCGCCCGTTGAAGTGGCGGTACATCAGCGTCAGGTCCTGGCCGTTGCTGTCGAATGACCCGCCGCCGTGCATGCGCAGGCCGGGGAACCCCTTGCGGCGGACATACGCGTAGGTGTTTTCCAGGCGCAGTTGGTGGTGAACGATCACCCTCAGGAGGTCGATGACGCGCGGGATGTCGATCAGCTCGCAGAATTCGGGGCCGGCACTGGTCAGGTCGCCGAGTCGCGCAAGCGTGGGCTCGTTGCTGCTGGTAACCCCCTCCGGCAACTCGCCGTCGGGTACCTCGATCCGTTCGTTCACCGCCGCGATCAGGCGCGTACATTGGTCCTCGCTCAGCACGTCGTCGAGCACGAGGTAGCCGCGCGTGTCGAACAGGTACTTCTGGCGTTCGTCCATGCCTCACCCTATCACCCGTTCGTACCCCCGGCGCAAGCGTGTTTGACAGCGGCCCGGCCATGGCTTAGCGTGGCGCGCTACAGGAGGAAGGACAGATATGAAACGAGTCCTGTTGATGGCAGCGGTGGTGCCGCTGATTGTCGCTTCGGCCTGGGCGGATTACAAGGAAGCGCCCATGCTTGCGGCACGGGTGGCCGCCGGCGAGTTGCCTCCCGTCGAGGAGCGGCTGCCGCTGGAGCCCAAGGTGCGCGCGGTGTTCGACGAGATCGGCACCTACGGCGGGCAGGTCATCGCGTTCGGCAACAGCCCGAACCCGTGGGCGTATCTGATCGGCGAGAATCCCGAGGGCACGCCGACGCCGATCCGGATGAACTTCGACGGGTCGTTCGAGCCGGACTTGGCCCTGGACTACAACCTTGCCGACGACTACCGGACCTTCACCCTGACCCTGCGGGAGGGGTCGAAGTGGTCCAATGGCGACCCCTTCACCGCCGAGGATTTCTCGTTCCACTTCAACGATATGCAGAAGGCGGAGCTGGGCTACGTGTGGGGATACCCCTCGCAGGTCAAGACCGTCACCGCCGTGGACGACGTCACGGTGGTGATCGAGTACAGCGAGCCGTACCCCAAGGTGGCGCAGGACCTGGTGACCTACAAGGGCACCGACTGGACGCTCTACCAGCCGAGCACCTGGTTGAAGCAGTGGCACGCCGAGTACAACGAGAACGCCAACGCGAAGGCCAAGGAAGAGGGTTTCGACAACTGGCAGGATGCGTTTGCCGATCACTCCACGTTCTGCTGCCCGCAGCGCGACATCGAACGGCCCACCATGGCGCCGTTCATGCTCGTCGACGTGCAGCCCACCTTCCGCCTCAAGGAGCGCAACCCCTACTACATCGCGGTGGACAGCGCCGGGCAGCAGCTTCCCTACATCGATTCGGGTCTGATCCAGATCATATCGGACCGCGAGGCGATGCGACTGAAGATTATCGGCGGTGAGGCGGATTTCGCGATGATCTCCCTGGACGCCTACCCGCTGCTGGTGCAGGGCCAACAGGCCGGCAACTACAAGCTCAACCTGATCGAGGCGTGGTTCGAGGGCACCGGCCTGGCGTACGCGTTCAACCTCAACATCAAGGACGAGGCGAAGCGGCCGTTCTTCGAGAACGTCGAGTTCCGGCGTGCGATCTCGCTGGCGATCGACCGCGACCGGATCAACGAGGCGCAGTGGCTCGGCCAGGGCACGTCGTCGCAGATGACCATCACCAAGCTGGCCAGCATCTACCGGCCGGAGTGGGGCGAGGACCATCCCTACGCGCGCCACGACCCGGACGAGGCCAACCGCATGCTCGACGCGCTCGGCCTGGACGAGCGCAACAACGACGGCATCCGGCTGCTGCCCAATGGCGAGCCGTTTATCGTGATCAACGCGTTCCACGGCGCGACGCCGATACGCGCCTACGAACTGGTCAAGGAGGACTTCGAAGCGGTCGGTATCGGCCTGGAGTTGCGGCCCGCGGACGGCAGCGTAATCGACCAGGGCATGTCCGGCGGAACGATCGACTTCGTGCGCTGGAACGAGACCATCGGCGAGTTTCAGGACTACCTGAGCAGCGGGGGCGGCCACACCCAGTCGCTGTCCCACATGGCGCGCCAGTACTGGGACTGGTGGCAGGAGATGAACAAGCGGCGGATCGGCGTTTCCAACGAAACCGGCGACCTGCCGGGCGAGGAGCCGCCGCCGGAACTGAAGGAGTACTTCGAGACGCAGATCGTGGAAAGCAAGAGGCACCCCTACGGCAGCCCCGAACAGAAGGCGGCCAGCACCAGGGCGTGGGAGCTGCAGGCCGAGTGGCTGTGGAACATCGGCGTGGTGCAGGCCGCCCCGATGGTGATGGTGTACCGCTCGAATCTGGCCAACGTGCCCGACAAGGTGCCCGCGTTCTTCGAGGGTGACATCGGCTTCAACCTGTACGCCGACCAGATGTTCTTCAAGAACTAGCGTTCTTCAAGAACTGACGTTCTTTCGGAACTAGGGCTTTCCGGAACGCAAACACGGCGGCCGTCCTTCGCGGGGCGGCCGCTCTTTTTCAAGGGAGCCGCGCGGCCGAAATCGCCGCCTGCGGCGTCGCTCCCGGCCCGACCGCTCCTTGACAGCGGACATTGGCGGCCTTAGGCTCGCGGGATGGCGAGCTACATCGGGCGGCGTCTGTTCTACATGGTCCTGCTGCTGATCATGCTGTCCTTTGTCGCCTTCGCCGTGATCCAGCTCCCGCCGGGCGACTGGATCGACAACTTCATCTACTACATGGAGCGGTTCGGGGTGACGCTCGACGAGTCGGCCATCGAGGCGCTCAACAGGCGCTGGGGCTTCAAGGAACCGTTCCACGTCCAGTACTGGAAGTGGATCACCAACATCATTCTGCGCGGCGACTTCGGTGAGTCGGCCACCCACAACCGGCCGGTCGCCGACCTGATCGGCGAGCGCATCATGCTGTCGATCGTCCTGTCGCTGTCCACCATGGTGGTCACCTACATCATCGCGATCCCGATCGGGATCTACTCGGCAACCCACCCCTACTCGGTCGGCGACTACACCGGCGTCGTGTTCGGGTTCATGGGCCTGGCCACGCCCAACTTCCTGCTCGCGCTCATCCTGATGTACCTGTTCCAGCGTCACCTCGGCTTCAGCCCCGGCGGCCTGTTTTCGCCCGAGTACCTGGTCGCGCCGTGGAGTTTCGCCAAGGTGATCGACCTGATGAAGCACTTGCCGGTGCCGCTGTTCGTGATCGGCACCGCCGGCACCGCCGGCATGATCCGCGTGCTGCGCACCACGCTGATGGACGAACTGGGCCGGCAGTACGTGGTGACCGCGCGCGCCAAGGGCGTCCCCGAGGGGCGCCTGTTGTTCAAGTACCCGATCCGGCTGGCGATCAATCCGATGGTGTCGGGACTGGCGGGTCTGCTGGCAGGGGTGGTGTCCGGCGAGGCGCTGGTGTCGATCGTGCTCAGTCTGCCCACGGTGGGCCCGCTGCTGCTGACCGCGCTCCTGGAGCAGGACCTGCAGATCGCCGCCAGCCTGATACTGTTCCTGGGGTCGCTCGGGCTGTTCGGCACGCTGATTTCGGACCTCCTGCTGGTGGTGGTGGATCCGCGCATCCGGTTCGAGAAGCAGATGTGATGAGCACCGAGACGCGGGCGCCGATGTCGTCGGACGCGGCCAGCCGGGCCGAGGAAGAGCGGGAGCAGTACTACGTCGCGTCCCACTGGGTGCTGATGCGGCGCAAGTTTACGCGCCACAAGCTGGCGGTGGTGTCGGCGGTGATTCTGGGCGTGTTGTACTTCACGGCGATCTTCGCCGGGTTTTTCTCGCCATACGACAAGATCAAGAGCCGCACGGAGCTGGCGTTCCTGCCCCCGACGCGAATCCACGTGTTCCACGACGGACAACTGCAGGTGCCGTTCGTGTACGGCCTGGCGCAGGAGCGCGACCCCGCGACGTTCCTGCTGGTGTTCTCGGAAGACCGGGAGACGCGCTACCCGATCAGGTGGTTCGTCAAGGGCGAGCCTTACAAGCTGTGGGGCCTGTTCGAGGCGCGGCTCCGCCTGTTCGGCGTCGACGACCCGGCGGTGGTCTACCTGTTCGGGGCCGACGACCTGGGCCGCGACGTGTTGACCCGCGTCATCCACGGTGCGCAGATCTCGTTGTCGATCGGCCTGGTCGGCATCGCGCTCAGTTTCGTGCTCGGCGCCCTGCTCGGCGGCGCCTCCGGCCTGCTCGGCGGCGGCGTGGACATGATCATCCAGCGCATCGTGGAGTTCATCGAGGCGATGCCGGGGCTGCCCCTGTGGATGGCGCTGGCCGCGGCGATACCGCTGGAGTGGCCTCCCGTGACCAAGTACTTCCTGATGTCCGTGATCCTGTCGATTCTCGGCTGGACCGGGCTGGCGCGCACCGTGCGCGGCAAGATCCTGCAACTGCGCGAGGAGGACTTCGTGACGGCGGCAAAGGTGGCCGGCACCAACAACTACCGGGTCATCACCGGCCACATGCTGCCCAACTTCGTCGGCTACCTGATCGTGCACGTCACCCTGGCGATCCCGTCGATGATCATCGGCGAGACCGGCCTCAGTTTCCTGGGCCTGGGACTGACGTCACCGACGGTGAGCTGGGGAGTCCAGCTCCAGCAGGCTTCCAACGTCAGCGTGATCGCGCTGAACCCGTGGCTGCTGATCCCGGGCATCTTCGTGTTCATGACGGTGCTGTGCTACAACGCCGTCGGCGACGGCCTGCGCGACGCCGCCGACCCCTACAAGTAGTTCAGCAGCCTGAATCGGTGCGTGGCCGCGAAGTGTCGGGCCTGCGTGCCAAGTTGACCCGGATGAGGCGCCGGGCCTTGCGCAGTTCCCGGAGCGTCATCTCCTCGGCGATCAGTTCCTTTGCCCGCTCCTCGACCTTGCGGCGCCGGTCGGGATCGAGCCCCGCAATCTTGTCCTCGACATTCACAGCCATCACAACCTCCTCAATCTCAAGCGTCGTGCCAGGCTTGTTCCCAGGGGGTGCCGGCGAGCGATTCGCCGCCGGGGTCGCGGGGGCCGAGGCGGCTGATCTTGCGCTTGTAGGCGGCCAGGGAGAGCTTGTCGGGGCTGAGCGTGGTCTCCTTGCTGATGGCGCGCGTGAAGGCGGCGGCGAAGCTCTCCAGGGTGGCGGCCTCGTCTGCGGGCACGCGCTTTGGCCACGCTCCTTCGTTGACCGTTACGTCGCGCAGTTCGCCTTCGGTGGGGATGGCCGCCGGCGCCGGCCAGGTGCGGAGGCGCTCTCCGCGAAACGAGGCGGCGTCTCCCGGTGCGCGGGCCAGGCCCGACGTGCGCTCCCACTCCAGGGCGCGCTCGCGAAACGCGGCGGTGAGCGCCGGTTGTGCGGCGGCCAGGTTGTGTCGCTCGTGCGGGTCGGCGTGCAAGTCGTACAGCTCCTCGCGGCCGCCGTCGCAGGCGAACAGCGCGTACTTGTGGCGGCGGGTGCGCACCGCGATCCAGCGCCGCGCACCCTGGCCGTAGTCGATCACATAGTCGTCTCGCCCGGAGGCGAGGCCGCCGCCGGCCTTGCCGAGCAGGCTCTCGCCGGGCAGCGGGCCGTGGCCGGCGGGGTAGTCGAGGCCCAGCTCAGCCACCAGGGTGGGAAGCACGTCGGTCAGGCCGACCGGGTCGTCGCAGGTGCTTCCGGCGCGGGTGCGCCCCGGCCAGCGCAGCAGCAGGGGCACGCGCACCGACGGCTCGTAGGGGCAGTTCTTCTGCGCCAGGCCGTGGTCGCCGAGCATCTCGCCGTGATCGGCCGTGAACAGTACCACCGTGTTCTCCTCCAGCCGCAGCTCGCGCAACGCCGCCATGATGCACGCGATGCCGTCGTCCACCTGGCTTATCAGGCCGTAGTAGAGGGCGCGGATGCGGCGCATGCGGTCGGGGTCGCGGTGAGCGCCGTCCAAGCGGGCGCGGTGCGGCCACAGCGCCGACGGCAGGTCGCGCACCGGCCGGTCGGCGTACACCGGCAGCGGCATGGCGGCCGGATCGTACAGTTCGTCGTAAGGCTCGCTGGGCGCGAACGGTGGATGCGGCGCGATCCAGGAGGACCACAGGAAGAACGGCTGCCCGCTGCGGTAGCGGGCGTGCTCGTGCAGGAACTCGATGGAGCGGTCGGCGACCCAGTTGCTGGCGCTGTGCTGCACCGGAACGCCGCTGGTCTGCGGCTGGAAGTAGAGCAGGTCGCGCATCCCCTTGGGAAAGCGGGCGTGCACGCCGGCGTCGCGCAGGTAGCGCAGGTAGTCGTCGTCGACGCGGTGCGCTACGCCCTCCTCCATGGTGAGCAGGTTGCGGAAGCCGTAGGAGCGCCCGCCGAAGTGCATCTTGCCCACGCCGTGGGTCCAGTAGCCGGCGCGCAGCAACAGGCTCATCATGGTGGGCAACTCCGGCACCGGGCCGGGCAGGGCGCCGTTGTCCACCCAGTGGGTGCGCGACGCCCGGTGGCCGGTAATGAAGCTCATCCGCGACGCCACGCACACCGGGGTCGACGCGCACGCATTGCTGAACCGCACCCCAGAGGCCGCGATTGCGTCCATCGCCGGCGTGCGCAGCACCGGGTTGCCGGCGCACCCCATCGCGTCTGCCCGCTGCTGATCCGTCATCAGCACCACTATGTTGGGGCGGTCAATCACCAGGGACAGCGTACCACGGCGCTGTACGTGTCGGTCAGAGCGACCGTAGCTGATTCAGCAGCGCCTTGGCATGGGGACAGGCGTTCTCTACGAGATCGGGACTGACTCGCTCCAACAGGTCAAATGCCGTTCGTTTGGTGTAGCGTCTGCCGGATGCTTGGGCAAGCACGTTGTAGACGGTCTGCTTTGGCACCTGCTCCAATTGGGGCCATTCGCGGAGGGCGTTTGGTCTGAACGATGCTCCGAAGCAGCGCTGCAACGAATCGACGTCGGCGAGGAACCAGGTCTCCATGACCTGCACCATGAGAAATGCCTGCCGATGACTGACCCCAGCGGGGCGCACCCACCCGTCACGGATGTGTAAGTGTTTCCAAACGTCGGACCGCACGGCGCCTTCGCTGTCCACCAGGAGGAGCGAGGTTTCCTCCGCGGTGTCGCGAGCCGCGCGATTTCTGAATGCGTCGAAGGTGTGTTGTCGTCCGCCCCCTCGTATGACCCGCGGCTTGTGGCGCACGCCAGCGGCGTCGAAGAATCTCTTCCAGGCACGCCGGAAGACTTCGTCGAGTTCCTTGCCCTCGCCGCCACCTTCGATGTAGATCCGCACCTTCACCAGCGATTACCGCCAAGTTCGCCCATGCTCCAAACTTTGCCGAGGCTGAACTCGTCGAGCCAGACTTTCAACCTATCGCCGTCCAGCCGCTCGAAGCGTGATTCACCATCCTCCTGTTCACACACCACGACGCTGGATGGGTGGTCGGACAGTGAGTCGATAAGGGATCGAGAGTGGGTCGTAACGACGAGTTGCATTCGCCGCGAGGCATCCAGCAGAAGCTCCGCCACCGTCGGAATGATGTCAGGGTGCAGACCGAGCTCGGGTTCTTCGATCGCCACCAGTAGGGGCGGGTTCGGATCCAGCAGGATGGCAAGCAGGCTCATATATCGCAACGTTCCGTCGGACAGGCGGCTTGCCGCAATCTCCCGGTCTCCTTGCTCCTCGATGAACAGCGACACATAGCCGCCATCGACTTGGCAACGATAGTCGATCACCCCGTCATACACATCTCGGAGCGCATGCAATAGTCTCCTTCGGGTGTCGCCCTTGATCCCTGAGAGCACCAGAGCCAAGTTGTCGCCGCCATCGAGCAGCATGTCACTGGGACCATCGGCGCTCTGCCGGTCCCGGAGCGACGAAGCGGGGCCGAAATCCCACCGGCGATGCAGTCTAATTCTCCGATAGGACGCCTGCAGGTATTGAAGATGAGGGTACCGTCCGGGCGCATAGAGCTGTGCCAGGATCGATTCCTCGCGATTCGGGCTGTCAAGGTGGCGCCCCTGTTCCGGCTCGTCATTGAGAACGGCATCACCGTTCTGGAAGCAGTAGTACGAATGGTCACCGTCCGCCGACCTCTCGATCCGTTCCTCGGTGACCTCGAAACGATGCGAACGCCGCGTCAGTTTCAGAATGTGTCGCAACTCGACTACCGTGCCGACCGGAAAGTGGATCACCGCATCGACGGCGGCGTCCAACGAGGACTCCCGGCCCTTCCAGAACCACTCGCCCACGCCGCTGCGCCGAACCGGATCGAGCAGCCCTCGGGGAGTCGCCCTGAGTAGTGCGAGAATCTCCAGAAGATTCGACTTTCCTGACCCGTTCGGTCCGATGAGCACATTCAGTGGCTTCAGTGGGAGATCGATTCCCTTCGGCCCGAAGGAGAGAAGCCCCGATACTCTCAATCTGCGAAGCAGCATGCTATTCCTGTATATCACAGACGGAGTTGCGTCGCGATGCCGACACCGACTCGCCGAGACGCAATACCACGGCGAGGGACATGACGGCCACCGGCGGGCGCAACGTGGGCCACTCGCTTGAGTTCTTGCACTGTTGTCCAGCTACTTGGCCGGTGGCCCGGTTGGTAGAGTCCGCCGGAGTGGCAGCGCCCGGCGGACTCGCTGCGAAATCTCGCCAGCCCGAAGAGCCGCGCGGACCGGCGTTGCCGCCGGCCGGCACACGGCCCGAACTGCCACGATGCGTGGCTCGGTTTACGAGCGCAGGCGCTCCTCGGCGGCGTTGTAGATCTGTTCGATCTCCTCGGCGCCGGCGGCGATGGCCTGCTGCATCACGTTGTCGAATTCGTCCAGGGACACGGTGCCGACGATGAAGCCGTCGAGCGCCGGGTTGAGGATGTTGTCGACGTCGGTGATCAGGCGCTTGAGCCGCTCGCGCTCTTCCTCGTTGAAGGGCGGCGGCAGCACCGGCAGGTGCATGTTGGGGTCGGCCTGCACCTGCGCGTACCAGTCGGAGACCTCCGGCGGATCATAGTAGTAGATCGGCTTCTGGTCGACGATCAGGCAGAACTGCAGCAGGCCGGTACCGATCGAGGAACGCATCGCGCGCTGCGGGTCGGAGGCGCCGCGGTAGGTGTCCAGCACCTCCGGCAAGGCCTCGATCTCGCCGTTGACGCGGTGCCAGTGCTCGCCTTCGATGCCCCAATTGGTGATCAGCAAGCCGTCGCCGTGGGCCATCCAGTTGAACAGCTCCATGATGCGGTCGTGGTGGTTGCTCTTGGCGGCCACCGTGAAGCCGCTGGACAGCCAGTGGCGCGGATAGGAGAAGTTCTGCCGCGATCCGAACGAGTTCTCCATCACCGGGACCGGCCAGAACAGCGCGTCCGGCTTCACTTGGCGCAGGCTGAGCGTGTAGTTCAGGCCGAAGGTCATGTTGTCGTAGTAGAACAGCGACTTGCCGGAGCCCAGCTTCTCGTGCCACTGGCTGGAAGAGTTGATGGCGAAGTCGGGGTCCAGCACGCCGTCGACGTACGCGTTGCGAAAGTACTCCAGGATCGCCTTGAATTCGGGCTTGACGGTGCCGTACACCCAGCGCTGCTCGCCGGGCTGCCAGTGAATGCCCCAGCCCATGCCCATCGGGAACGCGGCACGGTTGAGCAGGTTGCGGGTGCCGCCGCGCACGGTCCACGGCTGCGAGTCCGGGAATTCGCGCTTGAAGTTGGCCAGCGTCTCGTACAGCTCGTCGAAGGTGTCGGGCATCTCCTGTCCCGTGTCGTCGAGCAGGTCGTGCCGGATCATCGGGATCGGGGCGAGCAGCTTCTGGAAGGAGTCCATCTGCGGCACGTAGTACATGGTGCCGTCGATGAACGTCTTCTTGGCGTCGGGTATGGCGTCGATGTACGTCCAAAGGTCCGGCGCCTGGTTCTTGAGCGGCTCGTTGAGCGGCAGGAACACGCCGGAGTCGGCGAAGTCGTTCACCTGCCGCTGCCGCAGCCGCGCGATGTCGGGCAACTGGGCGGTGCCGAGCAGCAACTGCACCTTGGCGTTGTAGTCGCCGCTGGGGATCGCCTCGATCTGCAGGTCGATGTTGAGCGCCTCGCGGATCGCCTCGTACACCGGTGCGTCGGTGTGGATCGGCGACGACGGGTGCTCGGGCCGCATGAAGGTGATGGTGACGCGCTCGGACGCGGCGCCCTCTTCCTCGCCGGCGGCCCACACCATGCCGGAAACGAGCAGCAGGGCCAGCCCCGCCGCAACGAACGAAAACCTCATGAAATCTCCTTTGGCGCGCTCGTCGCGCGCGATTGGGGTCGTTATCCCTTCAGGGCGCCGATCATGACGCCCTTCACGAAATATTTCTGCAGGAAGGGATACACCAACAGAATCGGCAGTGTCGATACCATGATCACCGAGAACCGGATGGTCTTCTCCAGCACCATGAAGTCGGTGGCGGCGCCGATGTCGTTCATCTGCTCGAAGGTGGCCTCGACCACCACGCTGCGCAGGATCAGTTGCAGCGGGTAGAGGCGCTTCTCGGTGAGGAATATCAGCGCGTGGAAGAAGCTGTTCCAGTGTTGGACGGCGTAGAACAGCAGCATGGTGGCCATGATCGGCTTGGCGAGCGGCACCACGATGCGCGCCAGGATCTGGATGTCGTTGGCACCGTCGATGATCGCCGCCTCGTGCAGCGCCGTCGGCTGGCCCTGGAAGTAGGTGCGCATGATGAACATGTAGAACTGGTTGATCGCCGGCACCAGCACGATCGCCCACATGGTGTCGAGCAGGCCGAGCTGCAGCACCACCAGGTAGAGTGGGATCAGCCCGCCCTGGAAGAACATCGTGATCGCCACGTACAGGGTCAGCAGCTTGCGCCCCGAGAAGTCGCGCCGCGCCAGCGGGTAGGCGCACAGGGTGGACAGCACCAGGTTGATGGCGGTGCCGACCGAGGTGTACAGGATCGAGTTGAACAGCGAGCGGATCACCGTGTCGTCGCGCAGCACCATCTGGTACGACTGCAGGTTGAGGCCGCGCGGCCAGAAGCGCACCCGCCCGAGCAGCACCTCCTTGCCGTCGGAGAACGACACGATGAGGATGTAGTACATCGGGTAGAGGGTCACGAACACCACCCCGAGCAGCAGCACCACGTTGACGATGTCGAACGAGTACGAGCCGAGCGAGCGGTCGCTGAACGCGGTGCGCAGGCGCGTGGTTACCACAGGCTGGTATCCGACAGCCGGCGCGACAGGTAGTTGGCGCCGACCACGAACGCCAGGCCCACCAGCCCCTGGAACACGCCCACCGCGGTGGCGTAGCTGAAGTCGGCGCCCTCCAGGCCGCGGCGGTAGATGTAGGTCTGCAGCACGTCGGCGGTCTCGTAGGTGGCGCCGGTGTACAGCAGCAGGATCTTCTCCCAGCCGACCGACATGATGCGCCCGAGATCCAGGATCAGCAGGATGGTGATGGTGGGGGCGATGCCGGGCAGAGTGATGTGGCGCATCTGCTGGAAGCGGCCGGCGCCGTCGATGGTGGCCGCCTCGTACAGTTCCGGATCGATCGCCGACAGGGCTGCCAGGTAGATGATGGAACTCCAGCCGGCGTGCTGCCAGATGCCGGAGATGACGTAGATGCCCGGAAACCAGCGCGGCTGCATCAGCCACGGGAACGACTCGCCGCCGAGCGCCACGATGATGCGGTTCACCAGGCCGTCGCTGGACAGGAAGTTCACGACCATGCCGGCCACCACCACCACGGAGATGAAGTGCGGCAGGTAGCTGACCGTCTGCACCACGCGCTTGAACCAGGAGATCTGCAGCTCGTTGAGCAGCAGCGCCAGGATGATCGGTATCGGAAAGCCGAAGACGATGCTGTAGAACGACAGCAGCATGGTGTTGCGGATCAGCTTCCAGGCGTAGGGATCGGTCAGGAACTCGATGAAGTACTGCAGGCCGACCCACTTGGAGCCCCAGATGCCGAACGCCACCTTGTAGTTCTTGAACGCGATGATGACGCCGTAGATCGGCAGGTAGTGGAACACCAGGAAGTACAGGAACGGCAGCAGGAAGATCAGGTAGAGATAACGGTCCTTGCGCAGCACGCGCACGGCGCGCTGCCACGTGGATGGCCGCGTCCGGGTCAGTTGCTGTGCCGCGCGCAGGTCCGCCATGGAATGGCGGCAATCCTAGGGAACCCGCCCCGCGCGGTCAACCGAGCGCAGCCGGTCGACAGGACGATCCCATGCTGATGAGGACTGAAAATCCCTGGAGGCAGTCTCCATCGCGGGCGCGCTGCTCATCCTCGCCGCGCTGCACCTCCAGTTCGCGGGTCCCTCAGGGAGCGCCGCCGCGCGCCGCCGCCACGGGCGGCTCCCACAGCACGTCGAGCGCCGCCGCCACGTTCAGCGATTCGCCGAACCACTCGGGAGTAGCGGTGTGCGGACCGATGCTGATGCCGGCCGCCGCCAGGCGCTCCACGGTCGGCGCCAGTGGCGGCCCGACACCGTCCCAGCGCGGCGCCGGTGGCACCGCCGGCAGCGGCTCGCCGTCCGGGCGCAGGAACCGAAACTCCCCATCGGTGTCTCCGGCAACGACCCGAAAGCCCTGTTCGTGCACGGCGCGGTGGTGGAGCCGGCAGAGACTGACCAAGTTGAAGAGCTGCGTCTCCCCGCCGTCGGCCCAGTGCATGACGTGATGGGCGTCGCAGTGGCGGGACTCGCAGCCGGGGAACTGGCACTGGTTGCGATCCCTGCTCTGCAGGGCACGGCGCAGCGCGGTCGGGACGGTGCGGGTCCTGCGGCCCACGTCGAGCACCTCGCCGTCGGCGCCGTGGCGCAGCTCCACGAGGCCGGCATCGCAGGCGACGCGGCGCGCTGCCTCCTTGCCGACGTGGATGCCCCCTGCTTGTTCGATCACCGCCTGCCCGGCGTCGGGGCCAGGCATCGGGACCGCCGGGTCGCGGTCGGGCGTCGCCTCGGTGGCCGGTAGTTCCTCCGCGTGCTCGATGGACACTTGCTCCGCCACCCCGTCCAGTGACGCTGCCGCCGGTGCGCAGGCTGCCTCGCTGCCCGGCGCAATTTCCGCGGAAACGTGCCGCGGGGCCGCGGCGGCCTCTCGGCAGCAAAGCCCGTCAGCCTCCACGTGCACCGTCACCTGGAAGCGGTCGCCGCTGCTGCCCGGATCAAGGCCGCCCGCCAGCGCGCTCTCGGCCACCAGCCCCAGCGCATCCGCGCGCCGCTGCGCGATGCTCGCCTCGTCGCCGCCGGCGGCATCCTCCTCCTCCGCCGCCGGCACCTGCTCCAGGGCCGCCTCCACGGCCCGCAGCACTACCGCGCCTACCTCAGGCGTGAGCCGCGCCCGCAGCACCACCATGCCGTCCTCGTCCACCCGCGTGCTCAGCGTGCGCCGTTCCAGCCGCACCTGCTCGGCGTCCGGCTGCGCCTCCCGGTCCGCCTGCCGCCACCCCCGCACCAGCCGCTCCACCTGCGCCGCGGTGGCACAGCAGGCCACGGCAATCAGCCGTGCCTCGTTGTCGGCGGTGGCCACTCGAGTCAGGGCGCGTACGATGGAGTAGGACAGCCGACCGCAGGCCATGGCCGCGGAGAGGTGGTTGAGATCGGCCAGCGCAGCGGCCACGCGCAGCTTCTCGCGGGCGGCGCCGAGGTCGAGGCCGGTGCGCCAGTTGAGCCAGTGGGCGCAGGAACGGAAGCCCTCCCAGCCGTGGTGGCGGTCGAACTCGCGCAGGTCGCACAGCAACTCGTAGGTGGCGGCCTGGATGCGCGCCGACAGCTCGGCGATGCGGTTGCCGAGCTGATTCAGGTCGCGGGGTGCCTCCGGGGCCGGCGCTGCGCTGTCGGCAACGGCGACCGTCGCAGTCTCGCTCGTGCCGGGCGTTCTCGGAGCGGTGGTGGCCGCGGTCGCGGCCGGGTCGGTGGCTGCCGGTTCAGGCCGCGCTGACGGCGTCGGCGGGCGCGGCAGCGTATAGGTGTCAGGTGCCATGCCGCCATGGTACACCCGGTATTCGGTGGCCCCGTGCCGGCCCGTGGACGAGCCGCCCGTCCGATTTGGGCTTTGCGGGCCAGACCCGGACGCGGCGGGCCGAGAGCGCGCGCTGAGGGCGCCAAGGGGAGCGGAACAGGCGGGGTCGGGGACGTGGTCCATTCGCGCGCCCAAAACCGTGTCAACCCCCTGAGGCCCGCAGCCAGCGATTTTCTCGACTTTTTTTCAGGCGCTTGGCCCACGGCGAACCGTTCGCTGACCGTAGGCTGGTCCGAAAAAGCCGGCTGGTGGGCGATGCTCGGGCATCGGTTTTCATCGTCTTCCCTGTCACGGAGTGACCGTACCGGCTCACGTGAATCGTGGCATGAGAAACCGCGGATCAGGTGCAGCTCGCCAGAATCGATGAGGCGGCGACGAGGCGGCGCCTGACAGACCGCGGTTTCGTAGCGTGGGATAGTCCTGCCGGGCGCAGCGGGCGGAGCAGGCTCAACAACAGGCGGAGCAGGAGCGGCGCGCGTTGCTCACGCAGGCGATCCGCCGCCTGCGTAGCCTGGGACAGGATGCCGAGGCCATCACTGCGGCGCTCGCGGTAGATGCGGACGAAGTGCGGCGCGGGCTGTCGGGGTGACGTCTCCTGACAAGCTCGTCTACCGCGCACATGTCGATGTCGGCGGCACCTATACCGACCCGACACTGGTCGACGATGGCGGGGCGCGGCTCACACCGCCAAGGTGCCGTCCACGTTGGCGGCCCCGGAGCACCAAGCGCTGGACGGGCTGCGCCGGCTCACGCGCGGCCGGGGTGGCGCCGGCAGCGGTGGGACGCCTCGCGCATGGCAGTGCGGTGGCTGGATGGTCAACACGTCGTGACCCAACCGCCGAAGACTGCCACGATACGACGGCACACCGGTCACGGTCTGGGGAATGTAGCACCAAGCTGCACGAAACCCAGCCGGTTAGTGGGAGCCCGCACCTTCCTCGCTCACGACAGAAAGGAGCCTCTCGCGAATCGTTCGGCTGGAGGCCGCGAGATTGACCGTCGCGAAGCGCACCTCATGTCCCTGGATCACCCCTGACTCGAAGACGTCGTCTCCTTCCACCGCGGGGTGAAGCAACATCCCCGTCGCACCGCGAGACAGCGGGTCTCCGTCCTCCTCCTGAGACCTCAGGTACGAATAGATCTGGTAGACGTAACCGCTTCTGAATGTCTCCCGCCGGAAACGACTTGGAGTCAGGATCGAAGTGAATTTCGTGTCGATGAGAATTCGACGTTCCCGACTCGGCTGTTCGATGTCGCGCCGGTCGAGAATGATGTCCACCTCCATTGATGGTAGGAGATCTCGTAATCCATACGTGTCGTGTTCCACGGGCCACCACTGGTGGCTCCCGGTCCGTGTAATCCAGCCCTCCGCCGACAAGACTACGTCATAGAACCCGCCGACGGCCGCCTCGAACAACCGCCTGGCCCAGGCCTCATCCCGATCCGGTGACGCCAAGGACAATCTCCCGGCCGACTCGGTGGGCAGCGCGAGGCTGAACGACAGTTCAGCGGCGGCCAACATTCTTCGATCCTCGGGGTCCAAGCGCCCGCGCAACTCCGCGACAACGGCACTGCGACCTCGAGGATGGTCGAGTACCAGATCGGCGCTCACACCAGCGCGTTCCAGGCGTGCATCCGCCGCGGTGCATCGCGACACCAATGCGGGCCTCCGTATCACCCTCGTCAACCGCTGCAGGGCTCCGCGCACGAAACGGTTGCGGGGCGTGTCGACCGTAAGAACCTCGAACCGGCATGCTACTTGTACTTGTCATGAATCGGAGGAAATCTATTGCTCAATCTGTCAGAGATTTCCGCGATTCCAGATATCAAAGAGCTACGGTCAGATCGATACCGTATGAGTTTATCGGCCATTTCGGAGTAGAATGGCGTCCATCTGAACTGGGCACCATCGCTTCCAAATCGCTTCTTCCAGAATGGTAGATTCCGAAAGCTCTCGATGTCTTGGTCTTCGCCCGAGAGTGCAAAGCGGATGAGCGCAGCCGCTGCTTGTGGCTGCGCACCGGACCCTTGTTGGACCTTCCATACGGTTTTCAGATTCGTATAGAAGTACCACTCGCGCGGCGGATCCAGTTCCCTCCAGCCGACTCTCAGGTGACGTCCATCTCCTACGTTTTCAGTCACCTCGCCAACGGCTTTGATCCTCATTGTCGACACGGAGTGTCCACGGTTGTCGAACGGCAGATCGTGTTTTTGGTATAGGATGACTTGATCACGATCTTGTCACCGACGGCTATCGACTTAACATCGTCGATGAATTTGTCAGTGTGGCCGTTCACCCAGATACCGTCCCTCAGGAACCGGTCGGTTTGGTCGTCATGACCGCCAAACGCGGCCCCCACGAACCAAACGGGACGTCTTTCGGTTGCTGCGGGGCTATTCTCCATACTTTCGCTCCTATCAGGTTCTATTGCTGTACCGAAGTGGTCCGCGCGATGGAGGAACGACGAGCCGGATGTGTCGGCCGTACACGGCGATCCTGCTTCGTGCGGATACCAAAGAGTACGCTCCTGAGCCACGTTCGACCATCTGATCGTACGTCATCCGGGAACTCCGGGTGCACCGAGGCGTTCCTGGCCTGCGGGAGGTGCGGCCTGTGGATCCGGGGCTTGGTAGAGTTCGAGGGAGATGCCGTCGGGGTCGCTGAAGTAGGCGATGGTGCCGCCGCGGGCGCCGGTGTCGGGGTTGGGTTCCAGGTGCACGGGGGCGGACACCACCGGCACGCCGTGCGCGCGCAGGTGGGCCACGGCGGCGTGGATGTCGGCCACGTCGAAGGCGATGTGGGAGGTGCCGGGATTGGCGATTTGCAGGTCCACCTTGGCGCCGGCCGGCTCGTACTGGATCAGCTCCAGCGCCGGGTGCGGCGAATCCGCGTGGTACAGGATGGCGTTGTGCATGGTGATGCCGGGGTGCGCGATGGCGGTGGCGATGTCTTCCGTGCGCGTGACCCGCGAGCGCAGGCTCATGCCCAGCACGTCGCGGTAGAAGGCGAGCGAGCGCTCCAGGTCGGTGACGATGAGGCAGTAGTGGTTGATCGAAAACATGGCGCTTCTCCTCCCCCGCCCCGTCACGGGAGCGGAATATCGAACATGCGGGCGGTGTTCAGGCCGAGGATGTTCTCCTTGTCGCGGTCCGGGATGTCGGCGTAGAACACCGGGCCGAGCGGAAAGGTAAAGGTGAGCTGCGGCACGTCGGAGCCGTACAGGATCTTCTCGCTGCCGGCGCGCTGCACCGCGTACTCCACCAGCCCGTAGTGGCGCCCGGCGGAACCGGACAGGTCGACGTAGGCGTTGTCGAGCCGCGCCGCCACGGCCACCGCCTCTTCCACCCCTTCCCAGCGGTCGAAGCCCATGGTGTGTGCCAGGATCACCGGCACCGACGGGAACTCGCGCGCCACCGTGGCCACTTCCTCGGCGCCGCAGTAGGCGCGCTGCGCCGCCGGGCCGGTGTGGATCAGGATCGGGTAGCCGTGGTCGCGGGCGTACTCGAACGCCGGGCGGTAGCGCGGGTCGGTGATCTTGACCGGATGGCTGTACTCGGTGGGATGCAGCTTGATGCCGCGCATGCGCGGATGCCGCAGGCAGCGCTCCAGCTCGCCGGCCAGAAGCTCGGGGTAGGCGGGGTGCACCACCACGTAGCCCAGGTAGCGGTCGGGGAAGCGATCGAGCGCCGCCAGTACCTCGTCGTTGCCGGCCCGGATGTCGCCGCTGAAGATGGCCCAGATCGAACTCACCACCGCCACCCGGATGCCGATCCGGCTCATCTGCCTCGCCAGCTCGACCGGGTCGGCGGCGGCCTCGAACACGGCCGGCGCATGGCCGAAGTGCAGGTGGTTGTCGAAGATCACCAGGCCGTCGTAGGGCGGACCCGCGCGCGCAATCTCCGCCACCCGGCTGGACTCGCCCGCGCCGGCGGCCATCGGGCCGCCGCCCCGCGACCCGCCACGCCGCGACCCGTTGCCGCCGCTCACCACCGCACTCCGTCCAGCAGGCGCTGCAGGTTGGCGCCGGCGATCCGTTGGCGCGCGCCGTCGTCGATCTCTGCCGCCTGCAGGGTGGCCAACGCGGCGCCGCGCCCACCGATCGGCAGCCCGGTCCCGAACAGCAGGCGGTCCGCCCCCACCTCCCGGCACAGCAGTTCGATGCCCAGGAACACGTCGTGGTAGGAGAGGTCGGCGTACAGGTTGGGACACGCCTGCAGCAGCGCCACCGCCACCCGGGTCAACTGGAAGTTGAGCCGCAGGATCACGATCGGCAGCCGCGGGTAGGTATGGCACAGCTCGTGCAGCACGTCGGGCGTGAAGCCGGTGCCCGGGTCGTCCAGGTAGCGGCCCAGGTCGGTGCCGCTCAGAAACAGCGGGATGCGGTGCCGTTCGAGCGCCTTGAGCAGCGGCCCGGCCGACCACGGCGCGATGCTGTAGCGGTTGTGCGACGGCGGGTTCATGCGCGCGGCGCGCACGCCGTGTGCGCGCATCAGGCCGATCAGCTCCTTCGGCGCCGGGAACTCGCCGGTGTGGTGCGGCATCACGATCCAGCACGGCAGCAGCCGGTCGCTGCCGGCGACCTGCTCCAGCAGCCACCCGTTGCCGTGGCGCGGGAAGTATTCCTCCGCCGAGATCGCGTAGACCAGCGCGCGCCGGATCCCCTGCACGTCGAGTTCCGCCTGCAGCCCGCCGGTGTCCGTGATCAGGCCGGGCCGATGCCGGCGCGACGGCCCCAGCCCGCAGTTGCAGTCGAACAGGTCGAGAGCGTCCACGCTCAGCCGGCGGTCTCCGCCACGGCGGGTGGGAGCGGCGCGGCGGACGCGGCGCCCTGGAACAGCGGGAACACCTGCTCCGCCAGCAGGCGCATCGACCGCTCGCGCTGTTCGCGCTCCATCAGGGCGCCGTAGTGGGTGAGCATCACGCGCCCGACGCCCAGCTCGTGAAGCTGCGAGAGCTGCTCCGCCACCCGTTCCGGCGAGCCGACGAACAACTCCGGCGCCGCCGGGTCGGGGCGCGCGCCGTACGCCTCCGCCGGCAGCGGCATGTGCGGCGTGCGCACCTCCTGGTCCGGGTCGGGCGGGTTCCACCGGGCGCGGATCCCGTTGACGTACTCCAGCCACGCCGTGAGCCGCGGCAGGAACTCGGCGCGTGCGCCGGCATCCGAGTCCGCCACGAAGCAGTCGCGCCAGATCCAGCACTGTGCCAGCAGGGAGCGCACCTCCGCCTCGTCGCAGCCCGCCTCGTACAACCCGTCGCGGTACAGTTGCACCGTCTCGCGCGCCGAGTCGGTCGAGAAGCTGCGCATCAGCACCGGGCGCCGCTGCGCCGCCATCTGGCGCACGGACGGCGGCCCCACCGCGGCGCGCAGCACCGGCGGGTGCGGCTGCTGCACCGGGTGCGGGCGCACCTCCGGCAGCACCACGTCCCAGTACTTGCCGTGAAACTCCATCCCGTCGCGGGCGATCCAGCACTTGATGAGCAACTCTTCCGCCTCGTCCAGGCACTCGCGCCCGAACTGCACCGAGGTGCCGAACCCGCGGTACTCGTAGGCGTTGAACGCCGAACCGCGCGCGATGCCCACGATTACCCGTCCGCCGCTCAGGTTGTCCAGCAGCGCGAGTTGCTCCGCCACCCGCACCGGGTGGTACAGCGCCATCTCCAGGACCGCGAAGCCCAGCTTCACGCGCCGCGTCTGCATCGCCACCGCCGTGGCGAACACGATCGGGTCGGCGTACACGGTCTCGCCGGTGAAGTGGTGCTCCGAGAACCACACCGCGTCGTAGCCCAACTGCTCGGCCAGGCGCGCTTCGGCGAGCGCCTCCTCTATGGCGCGGGCGTCGCCGCTCCGGCCCGCCCGCGTGATGTGATACGAGAAGTGCCCGAACTGCATTACAAAGCTGGCGCCCCGGGGAGGGCGCCAGCCTGGACTTCTCGCGGCAGAGTTTCGCTAGTTTCCAAACCGGATCGGTGCGAAGTTGTAGCGGCCCGCCCCTTGCGGATGCGGACGATACCCCGCCAGGTCCTTGCTCAGCGAGTCGAACACCACCAGTTGCCCCAGGGTCAGCACGAACTGCCCCGCCTCGTGCTCGCGCACCAGGTTGGCGATCTCCTCGCGGAACGCGTCCGGCTCCAGGGCGGTCGCGTCCTGCAGCCGCTGCCACCACTCGGGATGACGCTCCGGGATGCCGGCGTAGTGGGAGTGCTGGCGCCCGATCGAGTCCCACAGCGAGTGGTAGTAGGTGGGCTTCACCGCGGTCGCCGAGAACGCCGCCTGGTAGTCGCGCGAGTCGCGCAACCGGGTCAGCAGCGTCGCCACCTCCTCGCCCTTGAGCGTGATGTCGATGCCGGCCTCCTTGGCGGTGGCCTGGATGAGCTGCGCGCCGGTCTCCCACTGCGGGCCGGTGCGGTGCCACATCAGCTCGAACTCGATGCCGTCCGGGTAGCCGGCCTCGGCCAGCAGCTCGCGCGCCTTGGCGATGTTCTGCGGGTAGTAATCGTTGTCGACGCCGGCGATCGAGTGCGGGCTGTCGTCGGCGATCAGGGTGGCGCGCGCGGGACTGTAACCGCCGGCCACGCCGCGGATGAACTGGTCGCGATTGACTGCGTAGCTGAACGCGCGCCGCACCAGCTCGTTGTCGAACGGCGCGATGCGGTTGTTCAACAGCACGAAGTAGATACCGGTGTTGAGGATCTTGTCGCTCTCCAGGATCGGAATGCTGGAAATCGCCTGCATCTCCGGCACCCGCGCCGCCGGCACGTTGAGGATCATGTCCAGGTCTCCCTGCCGGAACTGGGCGATGCGCACGTCGATGTCCGGGATGAACTTGATCACCACGCCGTCCAGGTAGGGCTGGCCCTCTTCCCAGTAGTCGTCGAACCTGGTGAGCCGGATCTCCTGGCCGCGGTCCCAGGCCTCGAACATGAACGGCCCGGTGCCGATCGGGTTGGTCTTGAGTTCCTCCGGCAGCATGCCCTCCGGCACGATCCACGCCTCGTCCATGATGATCGCCAGGAACGAGTTGTTGGGCTGCGTCAGGTGCACCACCACGGTGTGGTCGTCGACGATCTCCACGTGATCGAGATCGCGCAACAGCGTGTGCACGGTGAGCCCGATCTCGGGATTGGCGGCGTTCTCGAGCGAGTGCTTGACGTCGGCCGCGTCGAAGTCGGAGCCGTCGTGGAACCTGACCCCGCGCCGCAGGTTGAACGTGACCGCGGTATTGTCGTCGTTCCACTGCCACGACTCGGCCAGCAGTCCGACCGGCTGCATGGAGTCGTAGTCGAGCGCCACCAGGCCCTGGTAGATGCTGCGCCCCGGGATCTGGTCGTTCCAACTGCCGGTGTGCCAGGCGGCTACCGACTTCGGTTCGCCGGCAATCGCCACCCGCAACGCCGACTGGGCGATCGCCATCTGTTCGCCTCCGCCGCCGGCGAACAGCCCGGTCCCGGCCACCAGCAGCAGTGCGCCGGCCAGCAGGATGATTCGCTTCATGTTTCGTCTCCCCCTTTGTGGAAGGTATGATGCGCCGTGAGTTGCAGCGCGGCCCGCACCGCGAGCCCGCCGCAATCAGGCAGGCGACAGTACGCCACGAATCGGAGCGCCGGTCAAGGCAAGGAGAGCAGGCAGCGGATGAAGCTGTGCATCGACACGTTCAATGAAGAGGTGCTGGACGAGGTGCTGGCGTCCGGCCTGATCCACGGCCTGACCATGAATCCGCTGGTGATGGCGGAGGAGGGCCGCACCGACTACCTGGACCGGGTGCAGCGGATGAGCGCGCGGGTGGCCGGGCCGGTGCTGGTGCAGGTGGTGAGCCGCGACCCGGAGCGGATGCTGGAGGAGGCGCGCCTGCTGGCGTCGCTGGAACCGCGCATCCACGTCAAGATCGCCTTCGACAGCGCGGCCGCGGCCGGGGTGGTGCGCCGGCTGCACGACGAGGGCATCAAGACCGCCGCCACCATCATCTACAACGCCCTGCAGGCGTACCTGGCGGCCGAGGCGGGGGCCGCCATCGTGGCGCTGTTCGAGGGCGGGCTGCACGGCATCAGCAAGAACCCGATCGCGGTCGACCGCAGCGAGCGCCCGAGCATAGCCCGCGCCGCCCGGCAGGTGGTCGACCGGCACGGCTACGCGGCGCAGGTGCTGGTGGGCGCGCGGGAGCCGATCCAGGTGGTGGAGGCGGCGCTCGCCGGGGCGCACCTGTGCACGGTCAAGCTGCCGGTGTTCCGCGACCTGTTCCACGACCACGAGACCGCGTTCCGCACCGCGGCGTTCACCGACGCGTGGCGCGGCGTGTACGGCGACCACGACTGGATCGACCGGCCGGCGGACCAATGACCGGGCATCCAGGTGGCCGGCCCGGCGGGCACTCCGGGGACAGCTACCCCAAGTCCCGCGAAGAGTTCGCCGGCGCCCGCGGGCTGATTCCCGGCGGCGTCACGGCGGCGCGCCGCCCCACCTCGTTCAGCGACGTGGCGGACTGGCCCATCTACACCGAGCGGGTGGACGGCTGCCACGTCTGGGACGTCGACGGCAACCGCTACATCGACTACCTGTGCGCCTTCGGGCCGATTGTGCTCGGCTACCGCAACCGGCGCGTCAACGAGGCCGCGATCCGGGAGATCCGGCGCGGGTTCATCGCCAACCTGTCGTTCACCATCCAGAACCGGCTTGCCGAGCGGCTGATCGAGCTGCTGCCGAGCGCCGAACGGGTGCTGTTCACCAAGACCGGGTCGGACGCCTGCACCCTGGCGGTGCGCCTGGCGCGCGGCTACACCGGCCGCGACCGGGTGGTGCGCTGGGGCTACCACGGCTGGCACGACTGGTGCCTGGGCCGCAAGGGCGCCGGCGACGTGCTGGGCCAGCGCACCGGCCCCTACCTCGACGCCGCCGGGGTCCCGGACCAGGTCGCCGAACTCACCGACACCTTCGTATACGGTGATCTGGCATCGCTGGAGCAGACGCTGGAGCGTCGCCGCGGGGAGGTGGCGTGCATCATCCTGCAGCCGTTCGAGTTCGAGCTGCCGCCGGAGGGGTTCCTGCCCGGCGTGCGGGCGCTGGCCGACCGCCACGGCGCGGTGCTGGTGTTCGACGAGATCCGCACCTGGCCGCGGGTCCACCTCGGCGGCGCGCAGCACTACCTGGGGGTGACCCCGGACCTCACGGCGATTAGCAAGGCGCTGGCCAACGGCTACCCGATCTCGGCACTGGTGGGCAAGGCCGAGGTGATGGAGACCGACGTGTTCTACTCCAGCACCTACCTGGTGAGCACGTTCGAGATGGCGGCGGCGCTGGAGACGCTGCGCCAACTGCAGGCCGGTGCCCTGGAGCGGATCTGGGAACTGGGCCGGCGCTTCAGCGACGGGCTCGCGCAACTGGTGGCCGACAGCGGCGTGCAGGCGCGCGTGCTCGGCATCCCGCCGCAGCCGTTCCTGCTGTTCGACAGCGGCGACCCGGCGTGCGACCTGGAGCGCAAGCGGGTGTTCTACCGCAGCGCGCTCGACCACGGCGTGTTCCTGCACCCCAACACCCATTGGTTCATCAGCAGCGCCCACACGCCCTACCTCGTGGACCAGACCCTGGCCGCACTGGAGCGCTCCCTGCACGCCGTGCAAACGCTCGACCGATGACCCGCCCTGCCCGCAGACCCGGCAGCAGCAGCCGCGCCGCCGCGTCGCCGCTGCTGCAGGTGGAGGACCTGGCGGTGACCTTCCGCACCCCGGAAGGACTGATTCATGCGGTCAACGGGGTCGACCTGCACGTGGACGACGGCGAGATCGTGGGGCTGGTGGGTGAGTCGGGATGCGGCAAGAGCGTCACCGCGCTCTCCATCCTCGGCCTGGTGCCGGTCCCGCCCGGGCGCTTCGACCGCGGAGCGATCCGATTCCGCGGCGAGGACCTGCTGCGCAAGAGCGAGCGCGAGATGCAGCGCCTCCGCGGCAACGACATCGCGATGGTGTTCCAGGACCCGATGGCCTCGCTCAACCCGGTGTTCCCGGTCGGCGACCAGATCGCCGAGGCCGTGGAGCTGCACCAGGCGCAGTCGCGCGCCGCCGCCGCCGAGCTTGCAGTCGACGCGCTGCGCCAGGTGGGCGTGCCGCTGCCCGAGCAGCGCGCCCACGAGTACCCGCACCAGCTCAGCGGAGGCATGCGGCAGCGGGTGATGATCGCGATGGCGCTGTCGTGCGGCCCGCGGCTCCTGATCGCCGACGAACCGACCACCGCCCTTGACGTCACCATTCAGGCACAGATCCTGCACCTGCTGCGCGATCTGGCGCGCCGGCGCGCCATGGCGGTCCTGCTGATCACTCACGACCTCGGCGTGGTGGCGGAACTGGTCGACCGGGTCACGGTGATGTACACCGGGCGCGTGGTGGAGCAGGCGGCGGTGGGGCCGCTGTTCCGGGAACCGCGCCACCCCTACACGCGCGCGCTGTTCGACTCGATGCCGCGCATGGAGGGCGAAATCGATCGCCTGCAGGCGATCGGCGGCACGGTACCCGACGCCGGCGCGCTGCCGCCGGGGTGCACCTTCCATCCGCGCTGCCCGCAGGCCGCCGCGGTGTGCGAACGGCGCGAACCCCGCCTGTTCGACACCGGCGCCGGCCACCTGGCCCGCTGCCTCCTGTACGACGAGGCCGCGCAGCACCCGGGCGCCGGCGCGCTTGCCGCGCCGGGTCAGGAGGGCAGGTGAGACCGCCGGCCCATTCTCGCGCGCTGCTCGAGGTGATCGACCTGGTCAAGTACTTCCCGGTCATGGGCGGCTTCCCGCGCCGCGTGGTGGGCAACATCAAGGCGGTGGACGGCATCTCCTTCTCGCTGGCACCGGGCGAGACCCTGGGCCTGGTGGGCGAGTCGGGCTGCGGAAAGTCCACCGCCGGCCGCACCATTTTGCGCCTGTACGAACCCACCGGCGGCACCGTGCTGTTCCGCGGCGAGCCGGTGTTCGACCTGCCGCGCGCCCAGCTCCGCGCCCTGCGGCGCCACATCCAGATCGTGTTCCAGGACCCGATCTCGTCGCTCGACCCGCGCAAGCGGGTGCGCGCAATCCTGGCCGAACCGCTGTCGGTGCACCGGCTGGCCGGCGGCTCCGCCCGCGAGCAGCGCATCGACGAGCTGCTCGGGCAGGTCGGCCTGTCCGCTACCGGGCGCAACCGCTACCCGCACGAATTCAGCGGCGGCCAGCGGCAGAGAATCGGCATCGCCCGCGCCCTCGCCTCCGAACCGGAGGCGATAATCTGCGACGAGCCGGTGTCATCCCTGGACGTGTCGATCCAGGCCCAGATCATCAACCTGCTCGCCGACCTGCAGCGCGAGTTGAACCTGTCCTACCTGTTCATCTCCCACAACCTGAGCGTGATCCGCCACATCTGCGACTGGGTCGCGGTGATGTACCTCGGCCGCATCGTGGAACTGGCCCCCAAGGCGGCGCTGTTCGCGCGGCCGCTGCACCCCTACACCGAGGCCCTGCTCGCCGCCGTCCCCAACACCGACCCGGCGGCCCGCACCGAGCAACCGCCGCTGGAAGGCGACGTGCCGAGCCCCATGGACCCGCCCCCCGGCTGCCGCTTCCACACCCGCTGCCCCCTGGCCACCGACCTGTGCAAGCAGCAGGACCCCGCCCTCACTCCCCGCACCGCCGGCAGCCACCTGGTGGCCTGCCACCACCGCTGAGCTCAGGACGATCTACGCGTTGTCTTCCTTGATCAGGCTGGCGTCGCGCGGGTCGAGGCGGTCGCGCAGGGAGTCGCCGACGATGTTCAGGGACAGCACGGTGAGGAAGATGGCGACGCCGGGGATGATGGCGTACAGAGTGTTGTAGTACAGGTAGCCGCGCCCGGTGTTGAGCATGTTGCCCCAGGTGGGGGTGGGCGGCTGGGCGCCGAGGCCCAGGAAGCTGAGGCCCGCCTCCACGATCACCGCGCGCGAGAACACCAGCGAGAACTGCACCATGACCGGGGAGATGGCGTTGCGCAGGATGGTGCCCAGCAGCAGCCGCCAGGTGGGCATGCCGATCGCCTGGGCGGCGAGCACGAACTCCTGGTTGCGCAAGCTGAGCACCTCCGCGCGGCTGATGCGCACGAAGTGCGGGATGAACACCACCACGATGGCGAGCATCGCCACGAACACGTTGCTGCCGAGCACGCTCACCATCACCAGCGCCAGCAGCAGCGGCGGGATCGACAGCACGCTGTCCATGGCGCGCATCACCACGGCGTCTGCAAAGCGCCCGAACCAGCCGGCCAGGAGGCCCAGCGGGACGCCGATCAGCAGCGCCCCGACCGACGACATGACGCCGACCGCCAGGGTGATGCGGGAAGCGTAGACCACCCGGGTGAGGATGTCGCGGCCGATCTCGTCGGTGCCGATCGGAAACGGCCCGCTCGGCGGCTGCAGCGGCTCGGCCACCGGGTCGAGCGGGTCGTAGCGGGTGAGCAGGTCGGCCCCCGCCGCCACCGACACCAGGGCGAGCAGGAACAGCAGCGGCAGCGTGGTGCTGCGGTCGCGCAGCAGGCGGCGCACGAAGCTGCGCCTGCCGCGCGCACCAGTACCCGTTGCCGGCGCCGCCGAGGTCGCCGTGCGCTCACTCATAGCGGATGCGCGGGTCCAGGGCCGCGTACAGGATGTCCACGGCCAGGTTGACGGACACGAAGATCGCGGCCACGAACAGCACCGCGCCCTGCACCACCGGGAAGTCGCGGTTCAGGATCGAGGTGATGATCAGCCAGCCGAGGCCGGGCCAGGTGAAGATCTGCTCGATGATCACCATGCCGCCGATCAGGGTGGCGAAGTTGAGGCCCACCACGGTGATGAACGCGGCCAGCGAGTTGCGCAGCACATGCTTGTACAGCACCCGGCGCGACGACAACCCCTTGGCGCGCGCCGTGCGCACGTAGTCGAGCCCGATGATGTCCAGGATGCTCGCGCGCAGGAACCGCACCTGCGCGGCGACCAGGATCAGCACCATCGCGAGGGTGGGCAGGATCAGGTGCAGCAGGTGGCGCCCGAAATCGCGGCCCGGGTACACGTAGCCGCCCGCCGGCAGCCAGCCCAGCGCCACCGAGAACAGCAGCATCAGCAGGATCGCCCACCAGTAGGTGGGCAGGCTGTAGCCGACCATCGACAGCGCCCGAATGCCGCTGTCCACCACCGTGCCCTTGCGCTGCGCCGCCACCACCGCCACGGGAATCGAGATCAGCGCCGACAGCACGGTGATCACCAGCACCAACTCCAGGGTAATGAAGAAGCGGCTGGCGACGATGCCGAACACCGGCGCACCGTCGACGTACGAGGTACCCAGGTCGCCGCGCACCAGCCCGCCCAGCCAGGTGAGGTACTGCACGATCAGCGGGCGGTCGAGGCCGAGCTGCGCGCGCAGGGCGGCCAACGCCTCCGGGGTCTGCTCGATGCCGAGGCGAACCGCGGCCACGTCGCCCGGCACCAGCTTGAACATGAAGAACACCGCGCTGCTCACCAGGAACAGGATCAGCAGCATCTGCAGCACCCGGCGCAGGATGAAGTGGAACAATCGTACCCCGCCTCAGCCGCCGGCTGCCGTGCGCCGCACGAGCCGCTCCGCGTTGCCGTACATGATCGCCTCGATGTCGGCGGCGCTCAGACCCACCAGGTCGCGCGCCGCCCGCAGCGCCCGCATCTGCTCGTAGATCAGGTAGGTGAACGCGTAGCGGCGGCCGGCCGGGGGCGGCGGCGCGGTCTCGTCCCGCAGCGGCACCAGCCCGCTCTCCAGGTAGGCGAGCGTCATCCGCTCCGACGCGAACGGGAAGTCGGTGCCGAACATCACCCGCTCCGGCCCCACCTCGCGCAGCAGCAGGCTCACCACGTCGCCGGCGGTGACCGTGGACAGGTCGAAGTGGACGTTGGCCAAGTCGCTCACGCTGTCGATGGAGGCGGCCAGCGACGCGTAGTGGTAGCAGGTGGCACAGTGCGGAAGAATGAAGGTGGCGCCGGGATGGCGCAGCGCCGCCGCGCGGATGGCGTCCTGGTGCGGCCGCAGGCTGCCGGGCGGATGCAGCATCACGATGAGGCGCAGCTCGTGCGCGGCCGCCAGCATCGCCGGAGTCACCATGTCGTCCACGGCCACGCCGCGCAAGTCGCTGCCGGCGAACGTCCAGTAGGGCTTGAAACCAAGAAAGCCGCCGCCCGCGATCTGGTCGCTCAACTCCGCCGCCGAGGCGGCCAGCGGGGGGATCATCAGCGCGTGCCGGCGCTCGGCGCCGCGCACCAGGTCGGCCAGGTGACCGTTCATGGCCACGATGTCGCCGTCCGCCACCGGCAGCGGAAACAGCAGGGCGCCGCAGGCGCGGCCCGGAAACAGGCGCGCGAACTCGCCGGCCAGATCTTCGCCGAGGTACTGGTCGCGCGTCAGCCAGTGGCCGAACGCCGCCACCCCGGAAGGCCCGAGGTGGTCGCGGCGCCACACGTGCACGTGCACGTCGAACACGCGCTCGGGCAGCAGCTCCTCGACTTCCGCCAGCAGCCGGCGGTCGATGTCGCGCATCACGCCATTGGTACCATCTATCGGGTACGAAACGCTATGATCGGCGCCGGCTGACATGTATCGCTTGGGCTATGACATCGGCGGCACCTTTACCGACCTCATACTGGTCGACGATGCCGGCGGGGCGGCGCACACCGCCAAGGTGCCGTCCACGCCGGCGGCCCCGGCGGACGGCGCGTTGGACGGGCTGCGCCGGCTGACCCGCGCGGCCGGGGTGGCGCCGGCGGCGGTGGGACACCTCGCGCACGGCAGCACGGTGGCGCTCAACGCCATCCTGGAGGGCAAGGCGGCGCGCGTCGGCCTGCTCACCACGGAGGGCTTCCGCGACGTGCTGGAGATCGGCCGGCTGACGCGCGTGCCGGAGTCGGGCAACCCCGAGGCGGCGCTGTACGACACCCAGTACGACAAGCCGCCGCCGCTGGTGCCGCGCTACCTGCGCCTCGGCGTAAGAGAGCGGATCGACGCCGCCGGCCGCGTGCTGACCGAACTGGACGAGGCGGGCGTGGCGGAAGCGGTCGCCGAACTGTGCCGCCACGGCGTCGAGGTGGTGGCGGTCTGTTTCCTGCACTCCTACGCCAACCCGGCGCACGAACGGCTGGTGGCCGACTGGTGCGCACGCCGCCACCCGGAGCTGGCGGTATGCCTGTCGTCGGAGGTGCTGCCGCAGTACCGCGAGTACGAGCGGGTCAGCAGCACGGTGCTGAACGCCGCGGTGATGCCGATCCTGGACCGCTACCTGGGCGACATGGAGGAGCGGCTCGCGGCGGCCGGCTTCGACGCGCCGCTGCACGTGATGCACGGCATGGGCGGCGTGATGGGCAGCGCGGCGGCGCGCCGGCGCAGCGTCCATACGGCGGTGTCGGGGCCGGTCGGCGGCGTGCTCGCCGGCGCCCACGTCGCCCGCCACGCCGGCCTCGCGGACGTGGTGACGCTCGACATGGGCGGCACCAGCACCGACGTCAGCCTGGTCCGCGCCGGGGAACCGGAGATCACCTCCGGCGGCACCCTCGGCGGCTACCCGCTGTCGATCCCGATGATCGGCCTCAACTACATCGGCGCCGGCGGCGGCAGCATCGCCTGGCTTGACCCGGGCGGCATCCTGCGGGTCGGTCCGCGCAGCGCCGGCGCGGTGCCGGGCCCGGTATGCTACGGGCGCGGTGGCACCGAGCCCACCGTGACCGACGCCAACCTGGCGCTGGGGCGGCTCAACCCCGAGCACCCGCTGGGCGGCAGCATCGCGCTCGACCGTGACGTGGCGCAGCGCAGCATCGAGCGGTTGGGGTGGCAGATGGGCATGGACCCGGCACAGGTGGCGCTCGGCATCGTGCGCGTCGCCAACGCCAACATGATCCGCGCGATCCGGGTGATTTCGGTTGACCGCGGCCACGACCTGCGCGACTTCGCTCTTGTCGCGTTCGGCGGCGCCGGGCCGTTGCACGCCGGGCGGCTGGCGCTGGAACTGAACATTCCGATGGTGGTGGTGCCGCCGGAACCGGGCGTGCTGTCCGCGTGGGGCCTGCTGGTGGCGGATGCCCGCACCGACTACGTGCAGACCGTGCTGCGCGACGCCGACGATGCCGACCCGGCGGAGCTGGAGCGCGGGTTCGCGGACCTGGAGCGGCAGGCACACGCGTGGCTGGGCGAACAGGGCATCGACGGCGCGGCGCAGAGCACGGTGCGCGCCCTCGACATGCGTTACCGGGGGCAGGGCCACGAGGTCACCGTGCCGGTTTCAGGGCGGGCGTTCGGAGCAGACACCCTGCGTGACACGATTTGCGGGTTCCACCGGCTGCACGAGCGGCTGTATACGCACGCGGCGTACGGCGAACCCACTGAAATCGTCAACCTGCGCGTGCTCGGCATTGGCGAGATCCCGAAACCGCGGATCGCGGAGGCGCAGCATGCGCCTGCCGGAAGCCACCATCCACCGCCGCCGAAGCACGCCGGCCGCGAGCTGCTGTTCGAGGGGGAGGCGGAATTCCGGCGCTGCCCCGTGTACCGGCGCGCCGACCTGCGCCGCGGCATGCGCCTGCCGGGGCCGTCGGTGGTGGAACAGGACGACACCACCACCATCGTCTACCCCGGCCAGGAGGCGGCCGTGGACCGGTTCGCCAACCTGGTCATCAGCCCGCTCCCGGCGCCGCCATCACGGGGTCCCGCCGATGGCTGATGCGCCGCGCATCGACCCGATCACCCTCGAGGTGCTCAAGAACGTCCTCACCGCGACCGCCGAGGAGACCGCCGCGGTGCTGCGCCGCACCGCCTACTCGCTCAACGTGCGCGAGCGTGCCGACTTCTCGTCGTGCGTGTGCGCCGCGGACGGCCGCATCGTCGCCCAGGCGGCGCGCATCCCGATCCACCTCAACTCGATCGGGCCGCTGCTCAAGTCCACCCTGAAGCGCTTCCCGCGCGACCGCATCGAGCCGGGCGACATCTTCATCTCCAACGATCCCTACAGCGGCGGCCAGCACCTGCCGGACGTGCAGCTTTCGATGCCGGTGTTCCACGATGGGGAGCTGGTGGCATTCACCGCGGCGCTCGCGCACCACGTCGACATCGGCGGGGTGGCGGCCGGCGGCCTGGCCAACAGCGGGCGCGAGATCTTCCACGAGGGCCTGCGCATTCCGCCGATCAAGCTGTACCAGGCAGGTGAGCCGATTGCGCCGGTGATGGACATGATCCGCGCCAACGTGCGCACCCCCGACGTGGTGCTCGGCGACCTGCGGGCGCAGGTGGCGGCGGTGCAGCTTGGCGCGCGCCGCTTCGAACACCTGGTGCGCCGCTACGGCCGCGACACCCTGCTGGCCGGCATCGAGCAGCTCATCGACTACTCGGAACGCCGCATCCGGCGCAACCTGGCGGCGCTTCCGGATGGCCGCTACGCGGCCGAAGAGTGGATCGACGACGACGGCGTGACCGACGAACCCGCCTGCGTCCGGGTCAGCGTCGAGATTTCCGGCAGCGACGTCACGGCGGATTTCACCGGTACCGACCGGCAGCGCCCCGGCTCGGTGAACGCGGTGGCGGCCGCCACCCGCTCCGCCGTCTACTACGCCGTACGCGCGCTGTGCGACGCCGACATCATGATGAACGAGGGCTGCTACGAGCCCGTGCGCACCGTGCTGCCCGCCGGCAGCCTGGTCAATCCGCTGCCGCCGGCGGCGTGCAACAGCCGCATGATCGTGTGCCAGCGGGTCGTGGATGCCATCTTCCGCGCCCTGCGCGAAGTCGCTCCGGGGCGCGTGGTCACCCCCTCCTACGGTTGCGCTCCCAACCTGGGCCTGACCGGCCGCCACCCGGATACCGGGCGCTACTTCGTGTTCTTCGACGGCAACCACGCGAGCTGGGGCGCGCGCCACAACAAGGACGGCATCGACGGCTGCACCTCCGGCCCGTCGAACAGCGCCAACTCCCCGATCGAGGCGATCGAGGTGCGCCACCCGGTGCTGTTCGAGCGTTACGAATTCGTGACCGACTCCGGGGGAGCGGGCCGTTTCCGCGGCGGGCTGGCGATCGCGCGCGACTTCCGCAGCGCCGCCGACGAGGCGCTGCTCACCGTGCAATGCGACCGCGCCCGCTTCCCCCCCGGCGGTTACTTCGGCGGGTTGCCGGGAGAGCCGGCGGAATTCGCGCTCAACGCGGGTACCGCCGCCGAGCGGGCGCTGCACTCGAAAGCCACCTCGCACGCGCTGGCGGCCGGCGACCGCTTCCACTGGGCCGCGGCCGGCGGCGGCGGCTTCGGCGATCCGCTGACCCGCGACCCCGAACTGGTACGTCGCGACGTGCGCGACGAAAAGGTCTCGACCGCCGCCGCCCGCGACCGCTACGGCGTGGTGATCGACCCCGCCAGCGGCACGGTGGACAAAAAGGCCACCACGCGCCTACGCGAAGAGGCGGCTGGCAACCGGTCCCGCCATGGCACCGCCGACACCGGCGAGGAAGCCGGTGAGCGGGCCGGCCCGGAAACCCCGTCCGCACGCCAAGAGGCAGTCGGCGGTCGGTCCGGGCGCCGCGCACCGGTCTCCCAACGGAAGTCGCGCAAGGAAGCCGGCGGAAAAGCCGGCGCGCCTTCGGAGGCGGTGTGCAGCGGCCCGCCGCCGCGCACCGCGGAGGGCGGCGCATGACCAGCTACCTGGTCGGCCTGCGCTGCCTCTCGTGCCGCGCGCCCACCACCGACCGCACCCGCGACCCGCTGTGCCCGGCCTGCGGCGGCTTTCTGCAGGCGGAGTACGACCTGGAGAAGCTGCGCGCCGAGGTGGACCGGGACGCGCTCGCGGCGCAGCCGCCCGGCATGTGGCGCTGGCGCTGCCTGCTGCCGGTACGGGACGAGCGCCACGTGGTGACGCTGCAGGAGGGCGACACCCCGCTGCTGCGCATGCGGCGGCTGGAAGCGGAATTCGGCTGCCCGCCGTTCTTCATCAAGGACGAATCGCGCAACCCGACCGGATCGTTCAAGGACCGCGGCGCCAGCGTCACCGCCGGCAAGTGCCGGGAGGTGGGCATCGAGCACCTGGTCATCGCCTCCTCCGGCAACGCGTCCGCCGCCATGAGCGCCTACTGCGCGCGCGCCGGCCTGAAGCTCACCGCCCTGATGCGCCCGGAGACGGTGCCCGGCCACCTGCTGCAGAACCTGATCTGCGGCACCGATGCGCTGGTGGTGGACGGCGACATGGTGCAGGGCACCCGGCTGGCGCAGCAGGCCGCCGACCGGTACGGGTGGTTCCACGCCACCCAGCCTTACAACCTGTACCGCATCGAGGGCAAGAAGACGCTGGCGTTCGAGATCGCCGAGGCGCTCGGCTGGCGGGCGCCGGACCGGATCCTGATCCCCACCGGCGGCGGCACCAACGTGCTGGCGCTGCACCTCGGCTTCAGCCAGCTCATCGCCCTGGGCTGGGTGGACCGCATGCCGGCGCTGGACGTGGTGCAGTCCACCGGCTGCGCACCCATCGTACGCGCCTGGCAGCGGAACGAGCCAGTGTGCCACTGGGGGCGCTCCACCGCGCGCGCCACCGGCATGACCCACCCGTTCCCGCGCGCCGGCGACGAGGTGGTACGCATCATGCGCAAAACCGGCGGGCGCGGCCGCGCGGTCGCCGACGAAGACAGCTTCGCCGCCGCGCGCTGGCTGGCACGCCACGAGGGCCTGTTTCTGCAGCCCGCCGCCGCCGCCCCGGCAGCCTGCCTCATGACCGGCCAACTGGCGAACCTGGGGCCGGAGCAGCTCGTGGTCGGCATCGGTACCGGTTCCGGCAAGAACCAGGTCGCCGCCGCGCTCTCGGAGCTTCCGGAAGCGCCCCGAATCCCTCCCGACCTCGCGGCTCTCGAGGCCGCCCTCAGCCAATAGCCGGCACACCAGTGCACACACCCTCACAAGGCCAAGCCGGGAGCTTGGCGTCGTCGAAGCGAAGCGCGCCGGGTAGCGCCCGGAGGCCATCCGCGCTCAGTTGGAAGCCAAATCCTCGCCCACGGCCCTCTCGGGTCTGGCCTGGGGTGCCGACCGACCTGTCCCGCAGAGAAGACCTCGCTCTGCGATCGTCGTCACTCGGTGTGACACATGACAGGATCGAATCGTCAGGCTCTGTCACCGGGGCGGAGCCCGCCGCACCACCGAAGAGAGCCGTCTCATTGCGAGCCCCTTGACGCCGCAAGCACGACTCATTAGCCTACTTGGAGCAGTTATCAAATCATGGATGTCGGCTCACTCGGGCGTTGTGTCAGCATACAGCGGCAACTGCCACGCTCACCAAGACGGTAGAATGTCACCGGCTAATTCATCGCAGGCTGAGTTGTTCGTCCCGAAGCAAGGTCATCCATCTCGACTCATCGCCAGTGTGGCGGCCCAATACAATACCGCCTATGGGTCAGCGTACTGCAGCGATTCTCGCACCCTCATGGCTCAACTACCTGACCAATCGGTGGATCTCGTGCTCACCTCACCTCCTTATGCACTCCACTTCAAGAAAGAGTACGGCAACGTCGAAAAAAATAGATATGTAGACTGGTTCCTGCCGTTCGCCATGCAGATCATTCGGATATTAAAGCCCAGCGGAAGTTTCGTACTGAACATCGGCGGGAGCTACAACAAAGGAACTCCAACGCGTTCGCTATACCACCATAAACTCTTGATCGCGCTATGCGAACAAGTCGGATTTCATCTGTGTCAGGAGTTTTTTTGGTACAATCCAGCGAAGCTACCGGCACCTGCAGAGTGGGTAAATGTGCGACGTATCCGTGTCAAGGACGCGGTCGAGTACATCTGGTGGCTGTCGCCAAGTGAGTGGCCGAAAGCTGACAACCGTCATGTTCTAGTGCCATACAGCGACGACATGAAACGTCTGATCAAGAGAGGTTACCGTACCAAACGGAGGCCTAGCGGTCACACGATAACCGAGAAGTTCCGCTGCGACAATGATGGTGCGATTCCCGAGAACGTCATTAGACGAGGGAACAATGAGAGCAACTCGACCTACATTAGGACGTGTGCCGAACTTGGGCGTAGGCCGCATCCGGCTCGTTTCCCCTCGGCACTTCCGGAGTTCTTCGTGAAGATGCTTACCGACGTGGAAGATGTTGTTCTTGACCCCTTTGCTGGCAGCAATACTACGGGTAGCGTGGCGGAGTCTCTACACAGAAGGTGGCTGTCAGTCGACAACGATGAACAGTATGTGATCGACTCCGCGCTGAGGTTCGGAATGGATATTCAGTGACCACTGCCGACCTCTTGGCGACCATGGATGTCTTATTTGGCGATCAGGCGTGGCCAAAGCCATTTCATATTGTGCGGGCGACCGATCTTGTCGATCACGGCTTCGATGTCGCGGTCGCAGCACAAGAAGTCGGGACAACTGGTAAGCGGGTAGAGCGTGCTTGTCGTTCCCCCGATCTTATACGCGACGTACTCGATGTCGGAATGAGCGATATTGAGCCGTCACATCTTGAGAGGGCAGCTCAGATACTTGGCGGGCTACTCTTGGGACGCTGCGCCGAATTGGCATTCGAAAGAATCTACACGGCAGAAATGGAGACGGATGAGTTCGAACTCCGAGACCTGAGGGAGAGTCGCACCGACACTGACTACCGCTTGTACAACGGCCAGGGGCGTCCGGTATACCGCATCAACATCAAGTTTCATGGCTCTCAATTCAGACGCGCCCTGGAGCTGGTTGGGCTTGCGTCCGAGGACTGCTTCCCCCTTGCTACCTATAAGATCAATAGCGCGCTCCAAAAACAATCCGAAGAGGGTCTCCCGTACTTCTTCGCGATAGTTGGCGTTCCTCATCTGACCGGAGCGATAGTCGGAGAAGGGATTCCCGAGTCGATGATCGAGCTCGTTGCCTTGGTGCAGCGATCAAAGAGAGCAACAAGGAAACGGGACATCGAGGATGCCGTAGTCAACTTCATGGTCGTGGCGAAGAATACCACATACCGACACACTTTATCGCGAATTCTGAATTCCGATTGGTATGTGCTGTCGGCTCGCCGGGCGGACATATTGTTGCGGAAGTTGCTCTTCGAAAGGGTATTCGCATTGAGGGTTCGCAACTTTGCACGGGCGTTCAGGGGCGCAGAGTTGGACATGCATTTCTCGCTGTCGACCGATCTCATCCCACTTCGCACGTTTCTTCGTGCACTTCGAGCCGGAGGACCACAGCACATCACGACCCTCATGGAGCGCGGCGATTTTTGATCAAACCGGACAAGCGACCCGGGCGATCTCTGCACCGGCGGCCCCGGGTCGGTGACTCAGGCGCAGCCGGCGGCGTCGGGGTCCCAGCGGTTGAACGACACGTCGACGTTGGCGTCGGCCATGTGGCGCCGGGTGGCGTACCATAGTTCGGCCCACGCCTCCGGATCGCGCAGCTCGCTGCTCGGGTTGGCGCGGCTGCGCGCCACGAAGCCGGGGAACACCTCGCGCCCGGTGCGCTCGCCGACCGGGTTGTAGCGCAGGTCGAAGCTGATGCGCACCTCGTCGCTGAGGTTGCTCAGCGAGCCGTGGCAGGTGCATTTGTGCAGGAACAGCACGTCGCCGCGCCGCATCGGCAGCGGCAGCGCGCGCTCGATCGGGAACAGGTGGTCGGGGATGCGGACCTCGTTGGAGCCCTTCTCCATCGGACAGTGGGTGTAGATGCCATTGCGGTGGCTGCCAGGCACCACGTGCAGGCAGCCGTGCTCGACCAGCGCGTCGGTGATCGGGAACCACACGGTGAGGATGTTGGACTGGTCGCCGTCCTCCTGGATCACGCCGTTGTCCTGGTGCCAGACGGTGGCACCGTATACCGGGCGGCCATCCGGCTGCCGGCCCATGCGCCGCTCCGGCGGCTTGATGCGCACGTGCTGCACCGGGTTGGAGTAGATCTCGCCGCCGATCACCGACTCCACCGCATCGAGCAGCTTCGCGTTGACCAGCGTTCGGAACACGGCCGGCCCCACCCAGAACGGCGTGTCGTGGGTTACGTGGCGCTGCGGCAGGTGGAAATCGAACCAATGGTTGAGCATCTCGCCCGACTCCTCGTACATCCGCGACACGCGCTCGCCAAACGGCAACTCCGGGTAGGGCGAGGTCACCTTGCCCTGTGCGAACAGCGTGTGCGCCAAGCGGTCGAGCACACCGTCGTACTCGTGCAGGATCGGGTCCAGGTCCGCCGTCGGGTCGAGCATCCCCGGCACCAGCACGTAGCCATGCTCGTCCAAATGCTGGAGCTGGGCGGCGCTCAGCCCGCCGCCGCGCGACGCGCCGCCGACGCCGGTGTCGCCCGCCTGCCCGTGCCCGCCGCTCCGCGTTGCCTGCGCTTCCGCCTTCATCGTCATGCAACCTCGCCGGCCATCATAGCAGCAACCCGTTCGCCGATCATCATCACCGCCGAGTTGATGTTGTTGCGCGTCACGTCCGGCATCACCGATGCATCGACCACGCGCAGCCCCTGCAGGCCGTGCACGCGGCAGTGCTGATCCACCACCGCCGCCGGGTCGCCGGCCCGGCCCATCCGGCAGGTGCCGCAGGCGTGGTGCTGGGTGGCGGTGTGCGCCATGACCCACTTACCGAGCGCCGCATCCGAGGTCAGCGCAGACGACGGCGGCCGGATTCGCTCGAACAGGAAGCCGCGGCACTCGGGCCGCTCCGCGAGCTGCACCGCCAGGCGGACGCCTCCGCGCAGGCGCTCCAGGTCGCTCGGATGGCTCAGGTGGCGGAAGTCGACCAGCGGCGGGCGGCGCGGGTCGGCGGCGGCGAGTTCGACCCGGCCGTGCGAGAGCGGCTTCTGCAACGCGACGTTGAACCCCAGGTACGCGGCCGCCGGATCGAGGCGCAACGCGGGCGGACGATGCTCGCTGTGAAACAGCATCGGGTTGATCTGCATGTCGTTTTCGAACCGCGACCCCGGCATCGTGCAGATCAGGCCGGCCTGCATCGGCACCACCTGCTGCTCGTTGTCGACCGGGAGGGTGCGATACACCAGCGCCACGGCGGGATGGTCGCGCAGGTTGCCGCCTACTCCCGGCAGGTCGCGAACCACGTGGATACCGTGCGCGCTCAGGCTGCCGCCGGGGCCGATGCCGGACAGCATCAGGAGCTGCGGCGAGCTGATCGCACCGGCGCTGACGATTACCTGATCGGCGACGATGGTCTCGATGCGCCCGCCGCACTCGGCCTCCACGCCGACCGCCCGCTCCCCCTCCACCAGCACCCGCCGCACCAGCGTGTCACCGCGGATGGTCAGGTTGGGCCGCCCGCGCGCCTGGTGCAGGTAGGTCACGGCGGTGCTCATACGCAGCCCGCCGACGTTGTTGATCGGCCGTGGGCCGACCCCGCCGGCCGTCTCCGGGTGGTTGTGATCGCGGGTCTCGGGAAAGCCGGCGGCCACCGCGGCATCGTGAAACGCCCGAATCGCCGGCACCATCTCCGCCTTCGGGATGCGCCGCACCGGGATCGGCCCGCTCGCCCCGTGCATCGGGCCGTCCCCGAAGTCGAGGTCGGTCTCCAGCTTGCGGAAGAACGGCAGCACGCGCGCGAACGACCACAGGTCATTCCCGTCCGCCGCCCACTGGTCGAAGTCCCCCGGCAGCCCGCGCAGCAGCACCTGCCCGTTGATCGCGCTCGACCCGCCCACCACCTTGCCGCGCGGCAGCTCGATCTCGGGACGCGACGGGTTGGACCGCGCCCGGTATCCCCAGGTATGCGCCCCCGGCCCATACACCGACCGCCACGGATTGTTGCCGTTCCGCAAGTCGGCCGGCATCGCCTCAGGATCGGGATAGTCCGGCCCCGCCTCCAGCAGCAGCACCGACCGGCGCGCATCCTCGCTCAGCCGCGCCGCCAGCACCGCCCCCGCCGAGCCCGCTCCCACCACCAGCACATCGACGCGCTCACTCATGAAGACGTGCCGTGGATGAACTCGTACTCTCTCGTGCTCTCGATCGCTGGGTGAGCGTCTCCTACGTTGCTTGTGATCACTTGATGGAGACGGTGTCGAGGCCGCCTTCGCCCATTTGGCGGAAGTAGCGCTGGAACATCAGGAAGATCACGATGGGGACGATGATGAAGATCACCGACACGGCCATCATCAGGTGGTGCTCCGGGGCCTGCTCGGTGGCTTCGCTGAGCAGCGCCAGGCCGACGCTGACGGTGCGCATTTCCTTGCTGTTGATGAACAGCACGGGGCGGATCAGGTCCTCCCAGTTGGCCAGGAAGATGTAGATGCCGACGGTGGTGAGCGCGGGGCGCGACAGCGGCAGCAGCAGGTACCAGTAGATCTTGAAGAAGTTGCAGCCGTCCATCTTCGCCGAGTCGTCGAACTCGCGCGGGATGGTCATGTAGTACTGGCGGATCAGGAACACGAAGAAGCCGGGTACGGCGAGGAAGAACGGCACGGTGAGCACGGTGTAGGTGTCGATCCAGCCGAGCCAGCGGAACAGCACGAAACTCGGGATCATGTAGGCCGCGAACGGCAGCATCATGGTGCCGAGCACCAGCGCGAAGATCAGGTTGCGGCCCGGAAACTCCAGCCGCGCCAGGGCGAACGCCGTCCACGACGCCACGATGCCGCCGGCGACCACGTTGATGCCGGTCACCAGGATGGTGTTCAGAAAGTAGCGCCCGAACTGGAAGGTGGTGAGCCCCATCACGTAGTTGTGCCACTGCGGCACGCGCGGCAGCCACTTGAAGTCGTACACCTCGTTCTGAGTCTTGAGGCTGGCCGAGACCATCCAGAACAGCGGTATCAGCACCGCCAGCACGATAGCCACCACCACCAGGTAGGTGCCGACCTGCCCCACGGCGTGACGTGACCGTGCCCCCGACAGCGTTGCGGGCATCAGCCTCGCTCCATCCGCAGCATGCCGCCGCCCGCCGGCCCGCCGCCGGCCGGTTCGCTGCCGCGCCTACGCCGCGCCACGGTAGAACACCCAGGCGCGCGAGCTGCGCAGCAGCCCGAAGGTCATCAGCGCAATCAGGAAGAACAGCACCACGGTCAGCGCCGAGGCGTACCCGAACTCGAAGTACTGGAACGCGGTGCGGTAGACGTTGAACACAAAGAACAGCGTCGCCTTGTTGGGGCCGCCCTGGGTCATCACGAACACCGGCGCGAAGTACTGGAAGTTGCCGATTACGCCGACGATCAGGTTGAACAGGATGATCGGCGTCAGCAGCGGCAGCGTGATGCGCAGGAAGCGCCGCCAGGCGCCCGCGCCGTCGATCGCCGCCGCCTCCACCAGCTCGCCCGGAATCGCCTCCAGCCCGATGATGTACAGGATCATCGCGCCGCCCGACTGCCACAGGAACATCAGCCCGAGGCCCGGCAGCGCCCATGCCGGCGAGAACAGCCAGCCCGGCCCGACGATGCCGAACAGCTCCAGGAAGCGGTTCAGCAGCCCCACCTCCGGGTTGAGCACGCGCGCGAACAGGATCGCCAGCGCCACCCCCGGGATCACCACCGGGATGAAGATGACGGTCGAGAACAGGTTCTGGTTGGTACGGATGCGGTTGACCAGCAGGGCCAGCGCCAGCGCCACCACCACCCGTGCCGGCAGCGCCGTGAACACGAAGCTGGAGGTGACGCGCAGGGACTGCCAGAAGTCGAAGTCGGAAAACGCGCGTGAGAAGTTGCCCAGCCCGCGCCACTTCATCGCGCCGATGCCGTTCCACTCGTACAGCGCCAGCACGAAGGCGCCGAGCATCGGGCCCGCCAGGAAGACCAGGAACCCGATCAACCACGGGGCCGTGAACACGTAGGCGGAGATGATCTCCTGCCGCTTGATCGGGGTCACGCCGCCGACCTGCCGCGCGCCCGCCGTGTCGACCGGCGGGCCGGGCCGGGCACCGCGCAACCGCTCCTTGCAGAGGCGCTTGCGGCCCGGCCGGCCTGCCTATGAACGTGCCGCAATGGAATGCGGCCCTAGAAGCCCTCGTCGAGGAGCGACTGCACCTCGTCCTTGATCGTGGCCATCGCCTCTTCGGGCGTGACCTCGTTCTGCCATATCAGCGCGAGCTGATCGTCGATCAGGGTGTTGACGCGGCCGATGTTGGGCACGATCGGCCCGGTTACCACCGCCTGCTTGAGGGCGTCCACGCGGATCCAGTTGTTGGGCGGTGCCCCCTCGGGGCCGGTGCGGAACTCGTCGGTGTTGGCCACGTGCTGCAGCGGCGGGTTGTTGAACCCGCTCGAGATGCTGAAGAAGCCCTGGCCCACCGGGCCGTTGATCAGGTTGACGAACTCCCAGCCGTGCTCCGGATTCTCGCTCGACGCCATCACCGCCAGCCGCCCGCCGTACAGCGGCGCCCAGCTTCCGGCCGGGCCCTGCGGCAGGAACTGGATGTCCCACGGATCCTGCATATCGTAGATGGTGGGCATCTCGAACGTGTGCAGCATGTACATCGCCGCCGAGCCGTTCTCGAACATGCCGACCTGGCCGCCGAACGCCTCCTGCTCCGCCGGCGTCGGATGGGCGCCGTGCTCGTAGATCAGGTCCTGCATGAACTCCAGCGCGGCCAGCGTCTCCTCGCTGTCGCCGGCGAAGGTCATGGTCTCGGTGTCGATGAAGGTACCCCCAAACGCCGCCGGCACGGCGCCGGTGATGCCGAAGCGGCCGCGGTTGATTCCGTTGACGCCCCACTGGTTCTCCGGCTCCGACAGCTTCTTGGCCGCCGCCAGGAACTCGCCCTCCCAGGTCCAGTCCGCCGACGGGTGGCCCACGCCCGCTTCGTCGAACAGCCGCTTGTTGTAGGCCAGGATGGTGGTGCCGGTGCCCAGCGGCGCCTGGTACAGCGACTCGCCGCGGTCATAGAAGCCGTCCGACGACAGCATGTGAAACCAGCCCGCGTACAGGCCGTTCTGCGGGTCGAAGTAGCCGAGGTCGTCCATCTTGTCGGTCAACTCCACCAGCATGCCGTCCAGCTCCAGCGTCAGAAAGCTGTTGATGTTGATCACGTCCGGCGGCGTGCCGCCCGCGATCATCGCCAGCAGCTTGCTGCTGTAGTCGCCGCCGGGGATGTTGATCAGCTCGATCACGACGTTGGGGTGCTTCTCCATGTAGGCGTCGGCGGAGTTCTCAAACGCGGTCGCCTTGACCGCGCCGCCCCAGAACGTGGTGACCAGCTTGACCGGCTCGTCGCTCTCGGGTGCGGCGCTCTCATCCTCGCCCGCGGCCGCCAGCGGCATGGCCGCCAGCAGACCGGCGGCCATCATCAATAGAACGTGTCGATGCATCGTTGCTCCTTCCCTTGTCGAGCCCTCGTCGGGCTCCTGAATGCACCTTCGATATTAGGCATCCCCAGGCAACGACGCAATAGCCCGCAATGGCCACCCGAGCCGTTGCGCGGCGCCAGGCGCACACCTGCCCCGCCACACCGGCAAACGTGGGCGGCGTGACGGAAACGGCCCCTTGACGCGGTCCCGGCGGCATGGTCTCATACCGAATCCGCAGTGTGCCCGGGAGGGCAGCGGATACAACACTGACAGACAGACCGGCGGGATCGGATGCGGCAACCGCGTTTCCCGCTGAACATCAAGGGTGCCGCCCGCGCTGTACGCCGCGGGGCCGGCAGTGATCCTCGTATTGCACAGGAAAAGGAGTTCTATGGTGCAACACGCAACATTCCGTACATTTCTGGCGGTCCTCTGCGGACTCGCCCTGACCGCCACTGCCCTGTGGGCAAGCGGCGACGACGAGGGAGGCGACGCGGCGGCAGCCGCCGGCAAGACCGTGATCCGGTTCGACTCCTGGATGTGGGGCGAGTCCGACTTCAAGGCCCCCGTGCAATCGGTCGTGGACGAGTACATGCGGCTGAACCCCGACATCGACATCCGCATGGAGGCGAGCGGCTGGGCCGAGACCCGCAACAAGCTGATGACGCGCGCCGCGGCGGGCGACTCCGTCGACGTGATGATGCTCGACTCCGACTGGCCCTACCAGCTCGGCATCGCCGGCGCGTTGGCCGACCTCAACCAGTTGGCGCCGCAGGACTACCTGGACGACAACTACCAGGCGTCGCTGCAGACCAACACCGTCGACGGCAAGCTGTTCGCGGTACCGAACGCGGTCAACTCGCACGGCTGGTGGACCAACCGCGGCCTCCTGGAGCGCAACGGGCTCACCGTTCCCGTCACCTGGGACGACGTCTACGCCAACGCCGTCAAGCTGAAGGAGAACGACATCTACGGCATGCACAACTGGCAAATGTGCGGCGACAACCTCGGCATGGTGCTGTGGGCGTTCTGGAACTTCGGCGTGTTCCCGATGAATCCCGACGCCGTGGCGAACGGGGAGACCGGGTTCGATTCCCCCGAGTTGCACGCCATGTACGGCTTCATGCGCAACATGGCCGAGATCGATGCGTTCGCGGCCACCTGCGGCGACGGCCGTCAGTCCCTCTACTTCGAAGAGGTGCCGTACCTGACCGATTCCGGCAACACCCTGCCGCTCGGGCGCAACACCAACCCCGACCTGCTCGGCGGCGACAAGATCTTCGACGTGTTCTCGGTGGAGCGGTTCCCGGTCGTGGAGGCCGGCATGGATCCGGTCATCCCGGTGATCGACCACACGCTTGCGATCTGGGAAGGCAGCGGCGTCAAGCCGGAGTCGTGGGCATTCGTGCAGTACTTTGCCGGCAGCGAATATGCCGCACAGAACTACATCAAGATGACCGGCTCGATCGTGCCGCCGCAGTCGCTGGCACAGAAGCGCCTGGCCAACGAATACGACAATGACATCCATCGCGGGTTCCTGGAGAATTCCTATCCCTACCTGCAGGTTATGCCGTACAATCCCGCCTGGCACGCCACGGGGAAACTCATTATCGACTCCTGGCAGGCGTCGGTGCTGACCGATGAGCCCATCGAAGAGATCATCAAGACTGCTGAAAAGGGTCTGCAGTCGGTCCTGTTCTAGCAGGTTCCACGCTTGTCGTGTGGGAGGGGGCACGCCGCCCTCTCCCACCATCGACCCATCGGAAGTCCACTGATCAAAGATGGTTGCCCGCGCATTCAAGTTCACCAATCTGCCCCTGGAGCAGCGCCGCAAGTGGTTCGGCCTGTTCATCTCCCTGCCGGCGGTAATCACGATCTTCTCCACCATCTTCTACCCGCTCCTGCTCGGCATCGTCAGCAGCTTTCAGCAGGTGCGCCTGACCAGTCTCGGCGACACGCCGTGGATCGGATTTGACAACTACGTCAAGCTGTTCAACGACCGCTACTTCTGGAACGCGCTCCGGAACACCGCCATTTTCACCACCGTGTGGACGTTCGGCGCGGCGTTCATCGGCCTGTTGGCAGCGGTCTTGCTGAACCGGGAGACGCGCGCCAACCGTTTTCTCGTGGGCATGCTGCTGATCCCGTGGATTCTGCCGCCGGTCGCCGTCGCGTTCATGTTCCGCACCATGGCATCGTCGCGCAACGGCATCATCAACGAACTCCTTCTGAACCTCGGACTCATATCGAGAGCACTGAAGTTCTTCGAGAGCCCGGACATGGTGGGAGCGTCGGTGATCGGCGCCACCATGTGGATCGCGTTTCCCTTTTTCATGGCGATGTTTCTCGCCGGCCTCAAGACCATTCCCCAGGACATCATCGAGGCCTCCACCATCGACGGCGCCAACGGGTGGCAGAGGTTCCTGCGCATCACGCTGCCGTCGCTCAAGGGAGTCATCGTGATCTCCACGACGCTGTCGGTGGTATGGGGATTCAACTTCTTCGACTTGATCTACACGGTGTCGAAGGGCGGGCCGCTCGGCAGGTCGGAGACGTTCGTGATTCTTGCCCAGCGCATGGCCTTCGACCAGGCTGACGTGGGTTACACCGCCGCCCTCGGGGTGGTATGGCTGTTGCTGCTGCTGGTGGCTTCGTACACCTATCTCAGGCAGATGAAGGTAATGTCGTGACGGACAGCGAATCGGTACTGCCGCGGCAGGGCCTGTTGACCAGGCTGCGGCCCCGGCACGCGGGCCCGGTGCAATCCACCAACGTGCTCGCGCCGATCGTCAGGGCGTTGATCCTGCTGGTGCTGATCGTGGTCGCGATGTTCCCGGTGTTCTGGTACGTATCGCTGTCGCTGCGGCCCAATCCGGAGACGCTGGGCAAGCATCCGACGCTGCTGCCGGTAACCTGGACGCTGGACAACTACCTGATGATATTCGGCATCAACCTGGACACCGACCGCACCCAGACACTGCCGTTCAAGACGCTGGCGAGCTACATCAGGAACGGCATCATCATCACCGGCTCGGTAACGGCGCTGGCCGGCGTGTTCGCGATACTGGCGGGCTACAGCTTTTCCCGATTCGAGTTTCCCGGCAAGAAGGTATTGCTGATCTCCATTCTGAACACGCAGATGTTCCCCTACATTGCGATCATCGTGCCCATCTACATGGTGTATCGGACGCTCGGCCTGGTGAACACCCACCTCGGTCTGATCCTGGCCGAAATGGGCCTGGTGCTGCCGTTTTCGATCTGGATGATGAAGGGATTCTGCGATACCGTGGACCGCGACCTGGAGGATGCGGCGTTCATCGAAGGCGCCACCAGCTTCCGGGTGATCTGGAGCATCGTGGTGCCGTTGATCGGGCCGGGCATCGCCGCGGTCTCCATTTTCTGCTTCCTGGCATCCTGGAACCACATGTTGTACGTGTTGCTGCTCGCCACCGACAACAGCACGATTACGGTTCCGTACGGAATCATGACCAGCTACGCCGGGGTGTTCCAGTACACGTACGGGCTGCTGGCGGCCGGCATCGTGTTCACCACCGCACCCATCGTGATGCTCTTCCTGTGGCTGCAGAAATACTACGTCTCCGGGATCACCGCTGGGGCGATCAAGGGTTGAACCGCCGAGTGGCGAACGCGGGCAGATGACGGCGCGCTGCAGGCGGGCAGCCCGTGGTGGAAACCGGCGCCGCACCAAGAGCGGCGATGCGCCCGGCCGGCAAGGCACGACGACCAACGAGCACGTCGGGGCGCAGGAGGTTGTCGGGTTACGACAGGCTCCTGCGCGTAGGTGGGGACGGGCCGAAAGCGGCGTCCATTGGACGGCGGTTTCGGGGCGATATGTGAGCGAGGAGCAACGCCGCCGGACGGGATGCATCGGCACTCGAATGCAGCCGGTTCGCCACGGGATACGGGCCGCCCAGGCTGCCGTCGCGGCAGCGCTGCTCGCAGCAGCCGTCAGCGTCCAAGCGCAAGAGCCGGCGTCTGCCGAGTCCGCATCGACGCAACCGCTTGCGCCCGACGCACCGCCGAGCCAGGACTTCGCGGCCCGAGATCGCGGCTCACACTCGGTTGCCCGCGTGTGGAACGAGGCGCTGCTGGAGGCGATCCGCAACGACTATGCACGCCCGACGGTGCACGCGCGCAACCTGTTCCACGCGGCGATTGCCATGTACGACGCGTGGGCGGCATTCGACGATACGGCCGCCCCCTACCTGCTGGGACGCACGGTCGGCGGGTTCTCCTGTCCCTTCGACGGCATGGACACGCCGCCGGAGGTGCGCGAGGCGCGCGAAGAGGCGATCGGCTACGCCATGTACCGCATCATCCGGGAGCGGTTCCGGGTGTCGCCGGGCGCCCGCAAGACACTGGCCCGCATCAACGCGCTGCTCGCTGCCCAGGGCCATGACCGAGCGTTCACTTCCTCCGACTACTATGCCACCGGCTCGGCGGCCGCCCTCGGCAACCACATCGCGGGCTGCCTGCTCGAATTCGGCCTGCAGGACGGCGCCAACGAGTGGGACAGCTATGCCAACCGCTACTACCGGCCGGTCAACCCGCCGCTCAACCTCCTGGAGCCGGGCAACCCGGCGCTGGTCGACCCCAACCGCTGGCAGCCGCTCACCCTGGAGGTATACATCGACCAGGCGGGCAACGAGTTCCCCGGCGCCACCCCGCCGTTCATCAGCCCCGAGTGGGGCGAAGTTGTCCCGTTCGCACTCGCCGAGGACGACCTCACCATCCGTGAACGGGACGGCTACCGGTACCGGGTGTACCACGACCCCGGCGCCCCGCCCTTCCTGGACCCCGGCGGCCGCTACCGGCAGTCCGCCGCCTACCAGTGGGGCTTCGTGCTGGTCTCGATCTGGTCTTCCCACCTCGATCCGGCGGACGGCGTGCTGTGGGACATCTCACCGGCGTCGATCGGCAACCTCCCCGGGTTGCCGCGCGGTGTCGAGGCCTATCCGGCCTTCTTCGACCTGTTCGAAGGCGGCGATCCCGGCCGCGGACATGATCTGAACCCGCACACCGGCGAGCCTTATGCGCCGCAGTGGGTGCCGCGCGCCGACTATGCCCGCGTGCTGGCCGAGTTCTGGGCCGACGGCCCCGACTCGGAGACGCCGCCCGGCCACTGGTTCACGATCCTGAACTACGTCAACGATCACCCTGCCCTGGTGAGGCGATTTCGGGGCCAAGGCGCCGAGCTCGACGGCCTGGAGTGGGACGTGAAGACCTACTTCGCGCTGGGCGGCGCCGTCCACGACGCCGCCATAGCCGCCTGGGGCCTCAAGGGCTGGTACGACTACATTCGTCCCATTTCGGCAATCCGCGGCATGGCGGAGCGCGGCCAGAGTACGGACCCGGCGCTACCGCGGTACCACCCGGAGGGGATCCCCCTGGTGGACGGCTACGTGGAACTGGTCGAAGCGGGCGATGCGCTGGCCGGCGAGCAGGGGGAGCACGTCGGCAAGGTGAAGCTGTATGCCTGGCGCGGACCGGCGTTCATCGAGCGGCCTGAATCGGACGTGGCCGGAGTGGGCTGGATCCTGGCCGAGAATTGGTGGCCCTACCAGCGGCCGTCATTCGTCACCCCGCCGTTCGCCGGCTACGTGTCGGGCCACTCCACCTACTCCCGCGCCGGCGCCGAAGTGCTGACCCTGGTGACCGGCGACGCGTTCTTTCCCGGCGGCATCGGCGAGTTCCCGGCCGCGAAGAACGAGTTCCTGGTGTTCGAGGACGGCCCAAGCGTCGACCTGACGCTGCAATGGGCCACCTACCGGGACGCCGCGGACCAGTGCAGCCTATCCCGCATCTGGGGCGGCATCCACCCGCCCGCCGACGACATCCCCGGCCGCCTGATCGGCGAGCGGGTCGGCATCGCCGCCTTCCACCTCGCCGAACGCTATTTCTTTGGCCGGGTCGAGTGAGGGGTCAGGGGGCGGGTTGCGAAGCGCCCACCGGGCGGCGGACTTCGAGCAGGGAGCCGACCGGGGGATTGTCGATGCGGGACGCGGCGCCATCGGGCCAGATTATCTCCAGGCGCTGCACGTCACCGCTGGCGGCGTCGCTGAGGCCGAAGTGAACCCGGGCCGGCAGGCTGGACAGGTACCCGCTGTCGGCGCGCATCTCGCGAACGTAGCGCCCCTCGGACGTATGCAGCCATAGCCGAGCGCCGATCGCGCGGCTGTTGAGCGAGCCTTCCCAATGCAGCTCCACTTGCAGCGCGGCGCCGCCGCACACCCGGTTCTCGAACAGCACCGACGGCTGCGCGAAGTTGTTGACCACGATGTCCAGGTCGCCGTCGTTGTCCAGGTCCGCGAAGCTCATGCCGCGCCCGCCCTCGGTGGCGCCCAGGCCCCACTCCGGCGCCGGTGCGAAGTGCCCCGTGCCGTCGTTGCGCAGCGCCTGGTTCTCCTCCACCAGCTCATCTCCCGGGAGGTCGCCGAACAGGCCCTCGTTGATCATGCCGTTGACCACGTACAGATCGAGCGCGCCGTCGTTGTCCAGGTCGCCGAACTGCACCGACCAACTCCAGCCGGTGGCATCGACGCCGCGCGCGCCGCCCTCGTCCACGAACACCGGCGGGTCGCCGCGGCGAAACTGCAACGTGTTGGCCACGAACTGCACGCCGTCGTCGGCCTGCATCGAGCCCTTCCCCTCCAGCGGCGGGGTCCACACCGGGTCCTCCTGGTACGGCTTCATGTCGATGCCGATGATCTCGAAGCGGCCGTCGTTGTCGGTGTCGCCCTCCGCGAAGCCCATGGTGTTGGCGGTGGTGCGCTCGAACGGGGCGGCATCGATCCAGCCCTCCGGCTTGTTGAGAAACGCCTCGTCGGGGGTGGCGAAGTCGTTCCCTACCAGGATGTCGCGCCGCCCGTCGCCATCCAGGTCGGTCAGCAGTACCGCCAGCGCCTGGGCATGGGAGACCAGCAAGTCGGGCTTCAGCGCACCGCCCTCATTGGTGAACAGGAACACGCCGCCGCCGGACGGCGTGCCGAAGCCGCGCGCCATCAGTTCGGCGTTGTAGGAGGCGCCCACCATGTCCAGGTCGGTGTCGCCGTCCAGGTCGGCCCAGGCGATCGAGTAGGGATTGTACCGGCCGATGAACTGCCGCGGCGGAACCTGCCCGAAGGCGGGCGGTGCGAGACCGGTATCGAGCCGCCACAGCGAAGGCCGGTTGCCGGCATGGGTGAACACCAGGTCGAGCCGGCCATCGCCGTCCACGTCCACCGCGTTGACCGCTCGGCTGCCGTCGATGTCCAGGGTCTCCTTGCGAAACAGCAGGTCCCCCTGGTTCCAGAGCACGGACGGCGGCGCGTGCATGCCCGCGAGGACGATGTCGATGAGATTGTCGTCGTCGAGATCGGCCAACGCCACACCCGCTCCGTTGGCCACGAAAAACACCAGCTCTTCCCGGTCGCTGCGGGTAGTGTGGGGCAGCGGATGCGCCACGAACGCCCCCGTGCAGGCGCCGGCGCCCAGCGCAAACGGCTGCGCCGCAACCTCCACCGGCACCACCGGCGCCTGCGCATACGCGCCGGCACACCCGGCCACGAACACCGCCGCGCGAACGAGAACAAGGAAGAGCCGGTAGCCGAAGCCCGCGCCAATTCGAATCGCCATGGCTGCCGCGGCAATCCTACACTTACCGCAGCGAAGGTTCTCGCCAAGCCAGTATGGCACAACCGAGCTGCGGCGGATACCTTCCGGCGTGTCGTCGCCGAGCGTCAGGCTCGCCCTGAGCAGGGTCGGCTACTCCAGCTCGCCAGTCAGGATGGGCAGGATGTCCGCCGGGGTGAAGCCGAAGTCGTTCTCCTGGCGGCTTGAATACCGCCACCGCCGTCGTCCTGCAATACGGGAGTGGAAATCCCGTTTCTACATGATAAAATGGGAGTATGTATCCCAGAATCCTGGATGTCTCTCACGAGAGCCCTCAGAGTTTCTTCCTGTTCGGGCCGCGGGGCACCGGCAAGACCACGTGGTTGAAGCAGCGGTTCCCGGATGCAGTCTACCTGGATCTGCTCGACCATGCGCTGTACCTGGAGTTGTTGGCACAACCGCAGCGACTGCGGAATCTGATCCCCCCCGGTCATGACGGGTGGGTGGTGCTCGACGAGGTACAACGTACGCCGCTCGTACTCAACGAAGTACACCGGCTGATCGAGGAGACGGGGAACCGTTTCATCCTCACCGGATCGAGCGCGCGCAGTCTGCGCCGTCGCGGCGTCAACCTGCTCGGCGGACGGGCGCACACCCGTCGGCTCTACCCGCTGACGGCGCTCGAGGCCGGCGCCGACTTCTCGCTGACGCGGGCGCTGATCCACGGCCAGCTCCCCTCGGTATATATCCAGCCGGATCCGGAACGCTACCTCGCCTCCTATGTCGAGAACTATCTGCGCCAGGAGGTAATCGAAGAGGGACGTGCCCGCAACCTGGCGGCATTCGGCCGCTTCCTGGAGAGTGCCAGTTTCTCGCAGGCGGCACCCCTCAACGTGGCCGAGGTGGCGCGCGACATCGGGGTGGACCGCAAGACGGCGTCCGCATACTTCGATCTGCTCGAAGACCTGCTGATAGCGAGCCGGGTTCCGGTATTCGCCCGGCGAGCCAAGCGGCGCATGACCGTGCATCCCAAGTTCTACCTGTTCGACGCCGGCGTGTACCGTGCGATCCGTCCCACCGGTCCGGTCGACCGCCCCGAGGAGATCGATGGCGCCGCGCTGGAAACGCTGGTCTTCCACGAGTTGCGCGCCGCCATCGCCTACCGCTCGCTCAAGCTGGAGTTGTTTTTCTGGCGCACCGCCGCCGGGGCGGAGGTGGACTTCGTCGCCTACGGCGGCGACGGGCTGTATGCCATCGAGGTGAAGCGCAGCCGCACCGTCCGGCACGCCGACTTGCGCGGCCTGAGGCAGTTCAAGAATGATTACCCGATGGCGCGCTGCCTGCTGCTGTTCGGCGGCGACCGCCGCGAGTACCGCGATGGCATCGAGTTGCTGCCGGTGGAAGACGCGCTCGCCGGCCCCGCATCAATTCTGACCCCGCCCCACGATTCGACGTGATGCCCAGCGGATCGATCGACCATCCGGGGACGCGACGCCGGCGTACATGTGGTGCTCGGCATGCCAATTCATGCGCCAGTACAGGAACGAGCAGATGAGCACGGTTTCGCCGGCTGCCCTGCTCAGGCGCTGTAGGCGAGAGCGGGTTCCGGTTCGGAGCGCTTGGCGGTGGTTGCTGCCGGATCCTCGAGGCGCTGCACCGGGGTCTCCCACTGATCGGAGATCATGTCGATGAGCGCCGGGCCGCCTGCATCGCGCTCTTGCTCGAGCGCAGCGCGCAACTCGTCCAGCGTCGCCACGTTATAGGTGCGCAGACCGAATCCGCGCGCCACCTGGGCAAAGTCGATGTGGTGAAAGTCGGTGGACACGTAGTTGCCGTCGTAGCTGTCCCTTTGTACGTGCTTGATCCATCCGAGCGTGTCGTTGTTGAAGATGAACGTGACGATCGGCAGCCGGGCGCGGTGCATCACCTCCATCTCCTGCAGGGAATAGCCAAAGCCGCCGTCGCCGGCGAAATGCAGGATGCGGCCCTGGTTCCGGCTGGCCAGCGCTGCCCCTACCGCCGCCGGGCAGCCCCAACCCAGCCCCGCCAGACCGCGTGGCGCGATACTCCGCCGCCCGGCGGCAGCGAAGGAGAGGTAACACGCCACCCAGCCGGACGCGAGGCTGGCATCCGCTACCGCCGTATCGGCATCGGTCACGTACTCGTTGATGACACCCATGATCGCCTGGGCTCGCAGCGGCGCGGTGGGCTCGCGGGCGGGGTCGGTCATCTCCTCGTACCAGCGCGCCCGCGCGTCGGCGTGCTTGACCAGCTCCCATCCCCTCGACGGCTGCAGTCGCTCGGCGAGCGCCTCGACCTGGTCGTAGCAGCCGGAGATGTGCGCACCGCCGCCAACCAGGAGGGCCGGCCGTTCTGCTTCCGCCAGGGCGGCGACCGCCCGGGCCAGATCGGCCGGGTCGGGGGCCATGCGAAAGCGCGGGTAAGTTGCCGCCGCGCCGATCTCCGGCAGCGGACCGAACTCGACGTCGGCGGTGCCAACGTCGACGGGCACGTTCAGCACGACGGGCCCCGGTTTGCCGGTGGTGGCCACCCGCAGCGCTTGTGCAAAGGTGGCGTCCAGTGACCTCGGATCGGTGACGCGCACCTGCCATTTGCTGACCGGCTTGAACGCATCCATCTGATCCAGCGCCTGCGATGCGTTGCCGCGGGTGCGACGGTGCTCCCAGCCCAGTGCCACGTCCGAGACCACTGCCAGTACCGGGATGGACGAGCAGTACGCCTCCGCCAGCGGGGAGAGCAGGTTGGTGGCGCCCGGTCCGACGGTGCCGTCACACACCCCCACCCGCCCGGTCATGCGCGCGTAGGCATCGGCCGCGTATCCGCCGCTGCGCTCATCGCGCATCAGCACGTGGGAGATGCGACCCGGCAGCCTGCGAATTCCCTCGTAGAGGGGCAGGGTTTGCCCGCCCGGCACGCCGAACACCCTGTCTATCCCGCTCTCCACGAACAATCGGGCCAGCCGTTCGCCAACTCGCATCACACCTCCGGCTCGAGCACGACTCACCGCAACTCAAGCGCGGCCCAGCTTAGCACGGCAAGTCCGGCTCGGCGAGCCTCACATTGGTCCACGCAACCGCCGCCCCGGCGCCGATGAACGCGGTCCCCGCCGACCCGCCGGTGACGCAGTCGCTCAGCGGCGGTGGCCATGATATAGTCGCATCCGTGGAAAGCAACTGGAGGTTCCATCACCTGGGCATCCCGGTCCGCGACCTGGACAAATCTCGCGAGGCGTACGAGGCGCTGGGCACCGCGTCCTTTCGGCAGGAATTCGTCATCGATAGCAGCAGGATCGAGGAGTACCTGGTGTACGGCAAGACGCCGGAGCCGGTGGTCCGGACGCGCGCTGTGATGGGCAAGGTAGGCCCGGTGACGGTCGAGTTGTTGCAGCCGGTGCAGGGACACACGGTCCACAAGGAGTTGCTGGAGAGCGCTGGCGAGGGGGTTGGCCATGTCGCCTACACGGTAGACGACCTGGAGGCGGAGACGGCCAAGCTGGTGGAGCGGGGTTTCCCGGTCATCCTGAGCATCAAGCAGGCCGGTAACGACACCCGCAGCGCGGTATACCTCGACACCCGCAGCAAGTTCAGCAACCTCATCATCGAGCTCATGCAGGCATGAACGCATGACCATGCAGGCGGTGCTCAAGACCCATCGAGGCCACGGCAACACCGAACTGGTCGAGATCCCGGTGCCGGAACCCGGCCCGAGGCAGATCAAGGCCGAGATCAGTTTCTGCGGTATCTGCGCCACCGACCGGAAGATCGTCAGCGACGATCACGCTTATTACCGTCCTCCCATGGTGCTCGGTCACGAGTTCAGCGCGGTCGTGGCCGAAGTGGGCGAACAGGTCACGCGCGTGCAGCCCGGCGACGAGATCGTGGTGGCGCCCCTGGACTCCCGTGTCACCCTCCATCAGCGCCATGGCTGGGACCGGCCGGATGGCAGACGCCGTGGGTTCGAGACCGCCTGGGGCATCGCCACCTACGGCGGCATGACGCGGTTCGGGGTGTACGAGGAGGACGCGGTACTTCGGCTGCCGCCCGGCGTCGACCTGCAATCGGCCGCCATGACCGAGCCGCTCGCCGTGTGCACCAGGGGCATCCTCTCGCACGGCGAGATTCGCGCCACCGACCTCGTGGTCGTGTCCGGCCCCGGTCCGATCGGCCTGCTGGCCGCGCAGATCGCCAAGGCCGAAGGCGGCTACGTGGTGGTGTGCGGGGTCGACGGCGACGAGGCCAAGCTCGAGGTGGCGCGGGAGATCGGCGTCGACGCGGTGTACAACGTGGAACGCGAGGATCCCCTCCCCCACCTCCTGGACCTTACCGCCGGTGGCGGCGCGGACGTGCTGATCGAGTGCTCGGGCCACGGGTCATCGGTCAATCGGCTGTTCGACTACGGACGCCGCGGGGCGCAGTTCATCCAACTCGGCACCTCCATGCACCGTTACGAGATCGACTTCATGCAGATTGCCTACAAGGAACTGAAGGTGGTCGGAAGTTTCGGCTACCACCATCGCGACTGGGAACGGAGCCTGCAACTGATGAGCACCGGCAAGGTCGATCCGCGCCCGCTCATCTCCCACACAATGCCGGTGTCCGAGTGGCGGCAGGCATTCGACACGCTGCAGGACCGGCAGGGAATAAAGATACTCCTCTATCCAGACCGGTAATTGCGCCCGCCACTCCCTTGGCGGGAGGCGCGCGGCTGCCGTCGATGTCCAGGGTCTCCTTCCGAAACACAAGGCCTCCCTGGTTCAATCCTACACCTTACCGCGGCGCCGGTTCCCGCCAAACTCGTTGCGACAAGTACCCTGCGTGGCTGGGAAAAATCTGGTTGACTAAGTCTTGTAGTCAGACTAAAGTACCAGGCATGGCTACCGTGAACGTGCACGAGGCCAAGACGCAGCTTTCGCGGCTGCTCGAACGGGCGCACGCCGGCGAGGAAATCGTCATCGCCAAGGCGGGCACGCCGTACGCCCGGTTGGTGCCGCTGCAAGCTCCCGCTCCGCGAACCCTCGGCCGCTACCGCGACCGCGACGGCCCGGTGCCCGACTCGTTCTTCGAGCCGCTCGATGATGCCGAGTTGGCCTCCTGGGAGGGCGGGTGATCCTCCTGCTCGACACGTGCGTGCTGCTGTGGGCGTGGGCGGAACCGGAGAAGCTCAGCGCACGGCTCGAAGGCCTCCTCCGGGACCCGCACAACCAGGTGTGGGTCAGCGCCGCCAGCGCGTGGGAAATCGCGACCAAGCACCGCGTCGGAAAGTACCCCGCCGGCGGCCCCATTATCGCGGAGTGGGACGACCGGATCGCTCGCGACGGGTTTCGCCAGCTCGACGTGTCCTGCGCCCATGCGCTGCGAGCCGGCTCCCTGCCCGGCGACCACCGCGACCCCTTCGACCGCATGATCGCCGCCCAGGGCATGATGGAAACGATCAGGGTGGCGACTCCCGACCCGGCCATCGCCACGCTCGGCGCCGACACGCTCTGGTAGCCCGGCTACGCGCGGGTCATCGGGCGATGTTGCTGTGGGACTACGCCGGCGTCGCCGGCGCGTCACAATGAGGGGCGGTTACCGGCGTGGGTGAACACCAGGTCGCGCCGGTACGACCGGCCAGCAGAAGGCGGCTCAGCGGCGGCACGGCAGAGTGCCGTTCCTGCCGCACCGGGGAACCTGTTGTCGAGCGGGCATGACACCCCGGCGCGGCTCCGGCGATCATCACGCACCGCTGATTCCATCTGGCACCTGCGTCATTACCATATGGGAACAAGACTGCCGGAAGAGGCAGTTGCCGCAACCCCGCATGCCGGATCGCCGCGGCTCGGCTCCCGTCCGCTATTGGCGCTGGTGTGCCAGGTCGCCGATGGAGGCCTCGGCGGCAAGCCGCTCGCCCTCCGGCAGCACGACCTCGTCCTCGCGCAGCACCGCCGGGTGGGCGCTGGCCGGCAGCGGCGTCCGGTACTGGTAGCTCGGGTCGCGGCGCTGGCGTCGGACGCTTTCGATCATCTCCGCCCACGCCTGCCACAAGGTGCGCAGCCGCGGCATGTCGGGTGCGATCTCCCGGGCCAGCTCCTTGAGGTGGTAGCACGGCACGCCGGCGTACATGTGGTGTTCGGCATGCCAGTTCATGCGCCAGTACAGGAACGAGGTGAACGGGTTCAGCTTGATGGAGCGGGTCGTCATCCGGAAATCGGGGACGCTGTCCATCAGTCCGAAGTGCTGCGGAATCACGATCAGCGTGAACAGCCAGCGCCCGACGAACACCGAGCCGGTCAGGACGATCGGCAGCCACCACGCCCCCAGCAGCGCCCCGGTCAGCAGCGCGGCCAGGTGAAAGGCGAGGGTGAGCCGTGCGAAACGCACCGCCTTGCGTTCGATCACCGGGCTGGTCGCGAACAGGGCGGCGGCCCACTCGCTGGCGAAGATGCCGGTGAACTTCATCCGGTAACGGCGCGTGGCCAGGCGCAGCGTGGAAAGCGTCAGGTGGCGCAGGCTGGCGAAGCTGAAGGTCAACTCCTGAACCGCCCACCACGGCGTGATGTTCAGCAGCCAGGGGTGCACCACTGCGCCGGTATCGTAGTATTGGCCGGGCAGTTCGCGGTCGCCCTCCGGATAGAGGGTGTAGCGATGATGGTAGATGTGGCTCAGGTCGTGCTCGTGCGGATTCCAGAACGACAGCACGCCGAAGATGCTCTGGAAGAAACGATTCAGCCACTTCGTGCGAAACACGGTACCGTGGCCGAGATCGTGACCGGCGATGTACATGAACGTGCCGAAGGTGCCGTGGCACCAAAGGGCCAGCGCGAACGGCAGCCACATCGCCTGGATGAAGCACCAGGCCGTGAGCATGCCGGTAGCGGCGAACAGGCCGAGATGGCCCACCGCCTGCAGCGCCCCCTGCAGGTCGCTGCGCCGCATCAGCCGGCGCAACGTCGACGGGTCGATCGGCGAGCGGTACCACTTCACCCGCAGGTTCCGTCGAACCTCGTCGAGCGGCGGAAACTCGACCGTGCGCGCCGCGGGCGCGGTCGCCTGTTCACTCATTCTCCTGACTCCTTGTCGAGCCTCCCGGGCTCCTGCTGTCCCACGCGTTGAGACATCTCACATTTCAACTCGCTCGGCTGCCGGGTGGGCCGGAAGCGAATGCCTCCGGGCGCCACCCGACTGACTGCGATGACTACTGGAAGTCGTCGTAGGTCTTCTGCATTACCTCCAGGTAGTGGGCCAGGCGCAGGCCTTCGAAACCCTGCACGTAGGAGTCCCACTCGGTGTCGAGGTCGCGCTGGCCGGTGATGAACGCCACGGTGTTCTGCTCCACGTAGTTCTGGATCTCCACCTGCAACTGCGCGGTGAGTTGTGCGTCTTCCGGCGCGAAGTACATCGACGCCGGCACCACCTCGGCGGGCACGTGGTCGATGTATTTGTCCGACTCCACCACCAGGAAGCGCTCGTAGCCGTCGCGCGTCATGATGTCCTGGCTGGCCGCCCAGCCGTTGAACAGCTCCTTGTGCCAGAACCGGAACTCGGTGTGCCACTTGTAGTTGGTCACCTCGCTCATCGGCGGCGGCGGCAGCTTGAGGTAGATGGCCGGCTCGCCGTTCAGACCCATGTCGTCCGGACCGGCCCAGTCCCAGTAGAAGCCTTCCGACTCCGGACCGCGCAGCCCGGCGCCCATCTCCAGGGTGCCCTGCGTGGTGTAGAACCAGTTGGCCAGCTCCATGGCGCGCTGCTGCACCTCGGGACTCGCCTTGTTGGTAATCGCGAAGCGCCCGAAGTTGGGCATGTAGGGCCGGTAGGCGGTCAGCTGCACGCCGCCCGGGCCGCGCAACGGCGGCACCACGCGGTACTGCTGCCAGATGCCCTCCTCTTGCGCCCCCATCAGGGCATGGCCGGCGGCGTAGGCGCCGACGATCAGGTCGTCCGGCCGGTTGGCCAGCGCGCGCAGGGTGTCCCGCGAGTTGGTGAACGCCTCGCTGTCGATCAGGCCGCTCGTGTACAGGCGGTTGATCCAGCGCAGCCCGTCACGCCACTGGGGCTTGTCCGGCGTGAAGATGATGGTGCCGTTGTCGGCGGTCAGGAAGCGCTGCCCGTCGGTGTAGATGAACGCCGACATCAGGAAGTCCTGCACGTCGGCGGACCAGGTGTTGACCGCACCGGTCAGCGGAATCTCGTCCTGCTGGCCGTTGCCGTTGGGGTCGTCATCCCGGAACGCCGTCAGCACCGCCTCGTATTCATCGGTGGTGCCGGGCATGTCCAGGCCCAGCCCTTCCAGCCAGGTGGTGTTGATCCAGTGCTTCTGGTTCACGCTGCAGTGATAACACTCCTCCACCGCCGGAATGCTGTAGATGTTGCCGTCCGGCGTCACCATCCACTTCTGCAGCACCGGCAGGATCTCCCACGCCTTCTCGATGTCCGGCCCGTGGTTGGCGATCAGGTCGTTGAGCGGGATCAGCACCCCCTGGCCGCCGTACTTCATCTGGTCGGCAGGGCTGAACTGGCCGTCGAAGAAGATGTCGGGATAGGTACCGCTGGCGAGCAGCAGGTTCTGCTTCTCCAGTCGCGCCTCGCCCGGAACCACGGTCAGGTCGAAGCTGACGTTGAACTTCTCCTCCAGGTAGTCGGTATACCTGTTCTCGCCGGGAGCCATCGACTGCTGCCGCTCTCCGAGCGTAATGAACATGCTCAAGACCAGCGGCCCGTCTCCGGCCTCCCCGGCGGCTCCGGCCTCCCCTTCTGCTCCTGCCGCCGCGTACGCGGCCGCGACAAGGAACAACGTCAACGCAATGCACGAAATCCTTTTCATCGTGCTACCTCCTAAAGTGTCTTCACCGGCCACATGAGCCGGTGCACCCAAGCCCCTGGTGCCCGCTCTCGGTGCGGACATCAGCCTTTCAGAGAACCGATCATTATGCCTTTGATGAAATAGCGCTGCACGAACGGATACAGCGCCAGCACCGGGGCGCTCGCCACCACGATGAGAGAGAACTTCATCAGGTCGGCGAGCCCCTGGCGCATCAGCTCCTCGCTCACCTCGACCGCCATTTCCTGGGTCTGGTTCAGAATGAGAATGTTGCGCAGCACGATCTGCAGCGGATACAGCCGCTCGCTGCTCAGGAACATCAACGCGTGGAAGTAGCGGTTCCAGTGCGCGACCGCGTACATCAGCGTCAGCACCGCGACGATCGGCTTGGACAGCGGCAGCACCACCGCCCACACGAAGTAGGTGTCGCGGCAGCCGTCGATGGAGGCCGCCTCCGCCAGCTCGTCGGGAATCGAAGTCTGGAAGTAGGTGCGGGCGATGATCACGAACCACACCACCAGCGCCTCCGGCAGCAGCATCGCCCAGCGCGTGTTCATCAGGCCGAGCTTGAGCACCACCAGGTAGAGCGGAATCAGCCCGCCGCTGAACAGCATCGTGAATACCAGGCTCATCATCAGGAAGTTGCGCCCGAAGAAATCGGAGCGCGACAGCGGGAACGCGATGCACACCGTCAGCACCACGTTGATGATGGTGCCGAAGAACGTGTAGACGGCGCTGTTGACGTAGCCGATCAGCACCGAGCGGTGCTCGAACACCGCCTCGTAGCCGAGCAGCGAGGGTTCGACGGGAAACAGCCACACTCGGCCGGCGATCACCGCGCTGGTGGAGCTGAACGACGAGCTGACGATGAAGATGAGCGGGTACAGCACCGAGATCAGCACGAAGGTGAGGAAGATGACGATGACCGTCAGGAACACGCGGTCGACGCGCGATTCCCTGATCCGGCCGCCGCGGCGCGGCAGCGCGCGGCCCGCATGCTCGACCGTTCCTACCATAGGCTGTTGTTGGATATCCGCCGGGCCGCCGCGTTCACGCCGACCAGCAGGATGAAGTTGATCACCGAGTTGAACAGCCCCACCGCGGAGGCGAAGCTGAAGCTGGCGTTGATGATGCCGATCTTGTAGACGTAGGTCTGGATGATCTCCGATGCCGAGATGTTGACGGGGTTCTGCAGCAGGTAGATCTTCTCGAACCCGACCTCCATGATCTCACCGAACTCCAGGATCAGCAGGATCACCATCACCGGCATGATGCCGGGAATGTCCACGTGGATGATCTTCTGCAGGCGTGACGCCCCGTCGATGCGGGCAGCCTCGTACAGTTCGGGGTTGATGGCGGCGAGCGCGGCCATGTAGATGATGGCGCCGTAGCCGGCGTGCTGCCAGATGTCGGACAGGGCATAGACGAACTTGAAGTGGCTGGCCACCGCCAGGTAGTTGACCGGCTGCATGCCGAATGCGCGCATCAGCACGCCGAACAAGCCGAGCCGCGGGTTCAGGAACAGGATGATCATCGACGCCATCACTACCGTGGAGATGAAGTGCGGCGCGTAGGTGACCATCTGCACCGACCGCTTGAAGGTGCGTTGGCTGATCTCGTTGAGCGCCAGCGCCAGGATGATCGGCGCCGGGAAGCCCAGCAGCAGCCGGGTCAGGCTGATGGAAAAGGTGTTCTCGATCAACCGCCAGAAGCTCGGCGACTCGAAGAAGCGGACGAACTCCCGGAACCCCACCCAGGGGCTGCCCCACATGCCGTCGATCACGTTGAAGTCCCGGAACGCGATCTGCGCGCCTACCATCGGCACGTACTTGAAGATGACGATGTACGCCATCGGCACCAGCACCAGCAGGTAGTACTCCCAGTGCTTGAGAATCCGCCTGCCGATCCTGCTGGCGCTGCTCCGGCGCAGGGATGTGACCGCGTGCACGTCAGCCGACATCGTAGCGAACAGTGCTAACCCATCGCCCCCCCGCTGTCAAACACGCCCAGCCCCGTGGCCCACGTGGTACCGGGATTCCCGGCACGACCGTCCACCGCCGCCGACTCCAGGTCGCCGAGTTGCACTACCAGAGAATAGGAACGGGATAGTGGGCGATCACCGGATCCGGGGTCACGAGCGTCATGCCGTTGACGATCGCCTGGGCGATGAGCCCGCGGTCGAACGGGTCACGGTGATGCGGCGGAAGCAGCCCTTCGTGGACGGCGCAGGACTCGTCGAAACTCAGCGGCTCGAGCTGGAGCGCCTCGCGCCGGCTCACCACGTAGCGCACGGGCGACTCCGGCAGTGGCAAGCATCCAAGGCGGTGCTTGATCGCGATCTCCCACGCGCACAGCGCGCTCAGAAACACGTCGTTGTCGGGGCTGCGGCACATGCTCCGGGCATGCGGCGTCAGCCGGCGGTCGTCAGCCGCCAGCCAGAGAAACGTGCAGGTATCGACCAGAAGTCTCACCCTGTGCTGCCTCTCCCCTCGAAAGCGTCGAGCAGATCGTCAGGAAGCGGTTCAAAGAAGCTGTCCGGAATCGTCATGCCGCGGTCGATCCCCACGGGACGCGGCTGACGCAGTGGCGTCCGAATCGGACGCAGTTCGGCTATCGGGACGTTCCGGCGACAGATGAGCACGGTTTCACCCTCGCCGACCTTGGCGAGGTAGTGCGACAGCCGAGCCTTCGCCTCGGCCACGTTGATCCGATTCATGGTCAAACAATAGATCAGCTACCTGACTATGTCCAACACCGCCGGACCTTGGAAGTCCTGCCGCCGCTACTAAGCGGCTTGGAAGTCGATGATGGAGCGGATTACTTCGCCGGCCTTCATCGCCGCGAAGCCCTCGTTGATCTCATCCAGGCGGATGCGGCGGGAGATCCAGTCGTCGAGGTGCAGGCGGCCCTGCAGGTACAGGTCGACCAGGCGCGGCATGTCGACCCGGAATCGGTTGGAGCCCATCGACGAGCCCTGCAACTTGCGCTCGCGCAGCAGAGTGGCCGCGTGCAGTTCGATCTTCTCCTCGAACGGCACCATGCCGACAATAGTGGCGGTGCCGCCGGACGCGAGCATGTCGAACGACTGCTCGGCGGTCACCTTCAGGCCGATGCACTCGATCGCATGGTGCACGCCGCCGCCGGTCAGCTCCTTGATCCGCTCCACCGGGTCGCCGTCGGCCGGGTTGACCTGGTCGGTCGCGCCGAGCTTGCTTGCGGCCTGCAGCTTGGCCGGGTTGGTGTCCACCGCGATGATGCGCCCCGCCCCGGCGACGTAGGCGCCGTTGACCGCCGCCATGCCGACGCCGCCGCAGCCGAGCACGGCCACCGTCTCGCCGGGACGCACCCCCGCCGTGTTCACGGCGGCCCCGAAGCCGGTCATCACCCCGCAGCCGATCAGCGCGGCGCGGTCGAGCGGCATCTCGTCGCGTATCTTCACGATCGCGTTCTCGTGCACCAGCATCTGCTCCGCGAACGAAGACAGGTTGGCAAACGTGTGCGGCCGCCCCGGCTTGTCCCACTGCAGGCGATCCGACTTCTCCGGGTCCAGCTTCACGTCGGTGCTATTGCACAGCGCGGGACGCCCGGTGGTGCAGTATTCGCAGGTGCCGCAGAACACCGACAGGCAGGTCACGACGCGGTCGCCGGGCTCGACGTAGGTCACTTCGGGGCCGACCTGCTCGACCACCGCCGACGACTCGTGCCCGAGCACCACCGGCAGGGGAGTCTTGTACAACCCCTCCATGAAGTGCAGGTCGGAGTGGCACAGCCCAGCCACCGCGGTGCGCAGCAGCACCTCGCGCGCCGCCGGCTTGCGCACGCGAATCTCCTCGATCACCAGCGGCTGGTGCGGCTCGTACAGAATGGCAGCTTTCATGGCCCGCCCTCCTCGGTTCGATATGGTGGACCGCAGGATACACCGTGAACAACACCCGATCCATCAACACCGCGCTCACTGGGTGCGAACGCCGAAAGCGGTAGCGTGTTCCGACAGAGTCGGCCGGCGGGCAATGCTTGGGTGCCGGGTTTCATCGTCTTCCATGGCATCGAGT
>JAPPGB010000070.1:33660-50932 GCA_028821475.1 Spirochaetaceae bacterium | reverse complement strand
TCCGGCCACGTGGGCTCGCTGATGTGTATACGACACAGCGTGGGCTCGGCTATGTGTATAAGACACCGCCGCTGCCGCGGCCGGGGCCGCTGCCGCGTCCGGGGCGGCTGCCGCGGCCGGCACTGCGGCCGGGCCGCAGCGGTGCGCACCCGCGGCGACCGGAGCGGTGGGCGGCTCCGGGCCGGTCCCGGCGCGGTCCGGCTCGTAGCGGCCAGAATTGGCGCCGGCCCCGGCGCCCGGTCTCCGGTGGCTGGGCCGCGCCGTGTGCGCAGGGCGGGTTTCGGGCGCAGTCGCGCCGGTGAACAGCAGGTCGGGTGAGAAGTAGACCGTCTCCGGAAAGCGATGATTGGAGCGGCGGAATCCGGGCCGTTCCCGGTCGCGCGACAGGTTGCAGTCGAAGCGGACCAGGTAGGAGTTGCCGGACTTCAGCTCCTCCCGCGCCAGGTGCGCGAGACCCCAGGTAATGCCGCGCCCGTCGCCGTTGTCCGTGAACAGGTCGGGCGCGTACGGCGCACCGGCGGGCGGCGGCAGCACCACGTGCGCCTTCACCTCGAAGTTGAGGCCGTCGGGCGCGTACTGCACGGTGTCCTTCTCCGGCCCGTCGTGGTTGCAGATGGCGGCCACGCCCTCACGGTACGGGAACAGCAGCGTCTCGTGGCCGCTGTTGGTCACCGGGTTGAGCGGCGACTTCACGAACGGCCCCTCGGGGCAGTCGGCGGTCGCTACACCCCAGCCGATGCCGCCGTCGCCGCCGGTGCCCCAGCCCATCGGCTGGCCCTTGTAGTAGAGCCACACCTTGCCGCCGCGTACCAGCGGCTGCGGGTCATGTACCTTGTGGCTGTCCCAGGCGCCGTAGCGGGTCACCGCGTTGCCGTCGTCGTCACCGCGCCACTCGCCGGGCGTGCCGGGCGTCAGCACGGGCTCGCCGTGGCGATGCCAGGGGCCCTGCGGCGTGTCCGCCCACGCCATGCCGACCACGTTACGGGTGCGCGTCCCGTACGGGTATCGCACCGCCTGGTAGTACAGGTAGTAACGGCCGCGCCACACCAGGATGCCCGGAGTGAACACGCTGCGCCCGTCGAAGGCGTCGCGCGGCCCGCGCGCCACCGCCCGGCCCTCCTCGCGCCAGGTGATCCCGTCCGCCGAAGTGGCGTGCCAGATCTCCGCCAAGTCCCAGTCGTAGGCGGCAACGTCCCAGCGCTGCGTGCGCGCCGTATGCGCCTGGTTGCCGGCGTCGCGGTCGCCGCCGGCGCGCCGGGTGTACCACGCGTGGAAGCACCCGGCGGCGTGCACCACCGCGGTAGGATCGCGGCGCGTTACGCCCGGCTCCGGGCCGAGGCCGGGCAGCAGCGAATAACGGAACGTGGTATAGAACTCGCTCGCGGAATCGCCGTACCGGCCCCAGCGGTCGTAAAGCCGGTGGGTGGCGGCGCTCAGTTGCTGGTCGGGCTTGCTGCGCGGAGGCTCGCCCGGCAGCGAGGGACGGTCGTCGACGAGGCGCATGGATCGTTGGCCGGGGGCAGGATAGGGGCCGAGCGGCCGCGGGTCAATGCGTTGATTGTTGACAGTTGACACCTTGACGAACGCGGCGGAGTTCGTACACTTGCCCCCAGTTCACTCCAGGAGGGTTTGGTGGCAGCGTTCCCCGCGGTTCCTCCGCGAGAAAAACCGACCGACCGGCCGCTGTCCGCGGCGATGCACCGGCTGTACGACCAGTGGAGCCCGTTGCAGGATCCGGGCAACGAGTTCTTTACCAGCTTCCGCTACGCGCGCATCACCGGGATCGGACGCGATGCGAAGGTGTCGCGGCGCGACCCCTCTTCGGTGATCAAGGTGGGCGACCGGTTCTACGTCTGGTACACGCGGCGCGAGACCGAGTCGGAGCCTCTCGGCATCGAGAACGGACCCGACCACCTGCCGGCGGTGGACTGGGACCTGGCCGACTTGTGGTACGCCACCAGCACGGACGGTTTCGACTGGCAGGAGCGCGGCGTTGCGGTGGCGCGCACGGCCCCGGGCGGGTACGGCGACCGCTCGGCGACCACGTGCGATGTCCTGGCGGCGAACGGCAGGTACTACCTCTACTTCCAGACCTTCACCGGCCCGTTCCGGCGCGAGCGGGGCGACTACTGCGACGTGAGCATGGCGTGGGCCGATTCGCCCGACGGTCCGTGGCAGCGCGTGGACCGGCCGGTGGTGGAGCTCGGCGCGCCCGACGAGTGGGACAGCCGCTCCATCCACGACCCGTTCGTGATCGTGTACCGCGGCAAGTACTGGCTGTACTACAAGGGCGCCCCGCTGGACCAGGAACCGGGCAGGACCATCCTGCGCGCCGGCGGGGTGGCGATCGCCGACCGGCCGGAAGGGCCGTTCGTGAAGTCGCCCCTGAACCCGGTGGTCAACTCCGGCCACGAGACCATGTACTGGCCGTATCGCGGCGGCGTGGCGGGACTGGTGGCTATGGATGGTCCGGAGAAGGACACCATCCAGTACGCGCCCGACGGGCTCAACTTCGAGGTGAAGGCGCATGTGCAGATGCCCCCGATCGCCGGCGGCCCTTTCTGTCCCGACGCGTTCGCGGACAACGGCGACGGGCGCGGCATCACCTGGGGGCTGTCGCACCTGACCGACATTCCGGACGCCGAGCAGCTCTACCCGCGGCGCCACTCGTTCCTGGTGCGCTTCGACTGCGACCTGCATCGCGACCTGAACCGTCGCGGCTTCAAGGTCAACAACCTGCGTTGCGACGAGCACACCTTCATGCAGAGCTCGTTCGCGTTGCGCGGCAGCCAGCGCGAGGAGGCGCTCGCCCTGGCCCGGTCGGCGCCGGCCACCGTCAACCGTACCGAGGGATGAGCCCCCTGACGGCGCCGGTGTACCGTTCCATCTCCGAGCAGATTGTGGAGCAGCTCCGCCTGGAGATCATGACCGGAGCACTCGACGAGGGCATCCCGCTGCGCGAGCAGGAGCTGTCCGAACGCTTCGGGGTGAGCCGCGGACCGGTGCGCGACGCGCTGCTCAAGCTCGGCCAGGACGGGCTGGTCAACACCCGTCCCAACGCCGGCGCGACGGTGGCGGCGCGCCCCAACGAGGCGATCCGTGCGCTGATCACCGATATCCGGCGCCGCATCGAGGGGTTCGCGTTGAGCAGTACCTTTGCCGACGGAGAGCGGCTTGGCCGGCTGGAGGGCCGGCTCGGCGAGGTGCTGGAGCAGATCCGCAGTGCCTGTGAGGCGGGCAACGCGCGCGACCTGGTGGCCGGCGACGTCCGCTTCCACGAGGCGATCATGGCCAGCCACGGCGACCCGGATCTGCTGGCGCTGTGGCGGCGGGTGATCATCCGTATGCTGATGCGCTACGACCGGTTCAGCGACCTGATGGACAGCTTTGCCGAGCACCGGCTGATCTACGAGGCGGTGGCGGCCCACGACGAGCACGGCGCGCTGGCTGCGCTGCAAGCCAATATCGTCTGAGTCGGTACGGTCACTCCGCGACAGGGAAGACGATGAAAACCGATGACCAAGCATCGCCCACCGGCCGGCTTTTTCGGACCGGGTCAGGCGTGACGATCACCGACCTCAACGCCGCCTGCTACCGGATTCCGCTGGACGCGCCGCTCACCGACGCCACTCACGGCCGCCATGATCACTATGACCTGGTGACGGTGGAGGTGGCGGCCGCTGGCGGGCATACCGGGCTGGGCTATACCTACACCGTGCACGCCGGCGGGGGCGCGATCCTGGCGCTGATCGAGCGTGACCTGGCGCCGTTGCTGATCGGCGCCGACGCTGGCGACATCGAGGCGCTGTGGCGCCGCATGTGGCAGTGGACCCACTACGTCGGCCGCGGCGGCATCGCGGCGTTCGCCATTTCCGCGGTGGACATCGCGCTGTGGGATCTGCGCGCCAAGGCGCGGCAGGAGCCGCTGTGGCGGACACTGGGCGGCCGGGAAGCGATGCCGGTGCCGGCGTACGTGGGCGGCATCGACCTGCTGCTGCCGCTCGATGAACTGCTGGAGCAGACCCGCGCCGCGCTCGGTGGCGGCTTCCGCGCCGTCAAGATGAAGGTGGGGCGCGACGTGCTCGGCGAGGACCTGGAGCGTGTGGCGGCGATGCGCGACTTGGTGGGAGCGGAGACGGCGCTGATGGTCGACGCCAACATGCGCTGGGGCGTGGATGAGGCGGTGGCCGCGGCGCGCGAGTTGGCGCGGTTCGGGGTGTACTGGCTGGAAGAGCCGATCGAGCCTGACGACTACGCGGGCCACCGCCGGGTGGCCGAGGGTGGTGGGCTGCCGCTGGCGGCCGGCGAGAACCTGCGCACGGTGCGCGAATTTGCCCACCTGATCGGCGCGGGCGGGGTGGCGTTCCCGGAGCCGGACGTGTCCAACATCGGCGGCATCAGCGCCTGGATGCAGGTGGCCGAGCTTGCCGCCGCGCACCGCCTGCCGGTGACTTCCCACGGCGTCCACGAACTGCACGTGCACCTGCTCGCCGCGGTGTCCAACGCGTCCTTCCTGGAAGTGCACGGCTTCGCCACCGAGCGCTTCGTGCGCGAGCCGCCGCGCCTGGAGCGCGGCGCCGCGCTGCCCCCCGACCGCCCCGGCCACGGCGTGGAACTGGACCGCGCCGCCCTGCAGCCCTTCCTCCACCCCTGACCGTTACTGCACGCCGACTTCCGCCGAGGTGTCGCGCAGGTAGGTGGGGCGGATGGTCAGCTCCGGGATCAGGGTGCGCTGCGGCAGATCGGCGACCAGGAGGATGGCCCGCGCCACGTCCTCCGGCGTGGCCATGGTGGCGCGCGCCTCTTGGCTGGGGTGCACGGGGCGTTGCTCGACAATCGGGGTGTCGACCTCGCCGGGGATGATGACGCTCGCGCGCAGCCCGCTGTTCCTGAACTCGGTGTTCAGATACTGGGTAAAGTTGATCACCCCCGCCTTGGCCGCGGAGTAGGACGGGCCGCCGAGCAGGCTGCCGCCGACGCCGGCCAACGAGGCAACATTGATGATAGTGCCCCTACCGGCGGCCTGCATGGCCGGCACCACCGCCTGCGAGCAGTAGATGGTGCCGGCCAGGTTGGAGTCGATGGTGCTGCGGATATCCTCGGGCGTGGTGGTAAGCAGCATGCGGTGCGCCGACGAGTGGCCGGCGTTGTTCACCAGCACGTCGACACGCCCCCAGGTGTCCAGAACCTCCGCGGCCATGCGCCGCACAGCCGCGTGGTCGGCCACGTCCAGACTCAGCGCCAGCGCCGTGCCGCCCTGCCGCTCGATCGCGCCGCGCACCGCCGTGAGCTTGCTCTCGGTACGGCCCACCACCGCCACCCGCGCCCCCTGCGCCGCCATCAGCAGCGCCGCCGCCCGCCCGATCCCGCTCCCCCCGCCGGTAACGATGCAAACCTTGTCTTTCAGACCCATGTCCGCAACCTACCACAGAGCCATCACTCCCAGCACCGCGGCGACGCCATCGCAGGCTTGGAGATGTGCTCCACTGCGAGTATTCGTCGCGCGATCAAGAGGGAGGCCGGTTCGGACCCGTCCCGAGCAGTGCGACGATTCTATTGGTGAGGTTTACCTGTAGGTCGTCAGGGCCTTCCCACACAGTATGAAAATACTGCCGAGTATCAAAATGGATCTTGTCTACCATGTCAGCCCGGCACGTATAGATCACTGGTAGACCGAGACCAAGAGCAAACCCAGCCTCGAAATAGACGCCTCCCCGTGCTCCCTCGTTGCCATGGGTGAAGTCCGCTACCATGAAACGAGATCTCCTGATTTCTGCGATTATTTCATCATCGATCTTGACGACGTCTCCTTTCTTGTCGATGCGCATGGGCTTGAATCCAGCCCGCTTGATTGCCGGTGCGATTCCGTTTTCGTAGACCGTCTCCATTATTCCATCGAACCACATTGCGACAAACGCTTGCGTAGCGTCAGGGTGTCCCTTGACGTCGGCAATCCGTCCATAGCCCTCGATCGAGACAGAGTAGTGATGACCGACTGATTTTAATAACCAGCCGTTGCGCACCAGATAGTCTCGGAAGTACCGCACTTCATCTATAGTTGTCGACTCCGTCCATGCCAAGGAGAGATTGAGTGTGTCCGGGTCCTGATTCTGGATTCGGAGATTCACCGTGTCCCCAGGGTGTCTCAAGCAGCGCGCGACGAACCTGAGAAGTCTGTCAGCGCGCTCCGCCACTTCAAGCGACTCCATCCTGAGGGCCCTGTCAACCAAGTAAGGTGTGACTATAGGCTCGTTTTCTCCCTGGATTCTCCGGTCCACCAGCAAGGTTGTCAGTCGAGCGCTTTCGGCTTCACTCAGATTCCCGAGTTGTGCCCAAGCCGCTTCAGTAATCCTGTATGGACCACCGGCTCGTGAGGATTCGATGCGAACGACACCTGCCGCGTTGCCGGGCGAATAAACGGCTCTACTGGATGTCCATATTTGGCACATTGCCTTGTCGTCAGTGGTCAAGTCTATGTCTCCGTGGAGGGTGGATCCTGTCCAAGCTACTCATCCCAATGGTGCAGCTACATACCAGAAGGCTTCCAACGAGAGCGATGCAATTGGAAGATACGCAGGTGTTCATGGTGCAGTCACCATGCTTATCGGTGCTTCCCTAGGATTCGACAACTGGCGATGGGCTTGGTCATGATGGTGCGCGCCCCCCGGCCCCATCGCGACTGATCTGGCTACAAGACACCATCGTGTCCGTGTGGAGTAGAATGGTCCCGTCCGGCAAGGACCGTGGAGGGTGTTGCCGGGGAAGGTGTTGGATGCAATCTATCTGTCGGAATTCGTCGGGGAGCCCTGGTGCAGGATGAACGATAGGGATTTCCTTGCCGACCTTATGGCGCGGCCTTGGACTCCGGGCAGGCGTAGCGGGCTGGAGGCGACGGGGCTGTACCTGGGGAAGGGGGCACACGGGATCGAAGTGGCGGTGGCCCAGCGCGACGCCGTGCCGACGCGAACAACTCTTTTGGAGACTTGGAAACATCGGCGCGGAGGGCGGGCGGCTCCGGTGGTGCTGGTGGTCCTGCACCGGGAGGGTGCGGCGTTGTGCGGGGCGTCCGGTGAAGAGCCGCCGGTGTATCCGCGAGCGGATGTGGGTCAGGTGGAGCGGTTGTGCCGCGAGGTGTTGGCACAGCCCGACCGGCACTCGGCGCTACGGTTCCTGGCGCAGGTGCTGCCGTCGTTGGAGACGGCGCTGCCGGGGCTCAACAACGAGGGCTTGCTGGCCATGCACGAGTTGGAGCATGGCGCACCGGGCCGGCGGGACTGGTGTGATGCGGCGCGGAAGGCGGCCAAGGCGGTGGGCAGGCGCGAGGAGGGGCTGCTCACGGCGCTTGGGTTCCAGGTGGAGCGTCTCGACAACCTTACCAGCCTATTGCGAGGTGGCGACCGGCGGGTCGCGCTGGCAGTGATGCTGCGCGAGACCGAGTCGCCGGAGGCGGGCACCGAGCGGTTCAACAGCCTGTCGCCAGTGAGCTATGCCCTTGCCAAGGCCGACTCCGAGAACCTGTCCTGGGTGGTTCTGGTGCAGGCGAACCGACTTCGGCTGTACTCGACCGATGTCGATGCCGGGGTGGGACGGCGGGGGCGGACCGAGACCTTCATTGAGTGCCAGCCCTCGCTCCTGTCTGACCAGCACCTGCCCTACCTCTGGCTGCTCTACTCCGCCGAGGCGCTTGCACCGGACGGGAGCCTGCGTCAGATCCTGACGGAGTCGCATCGCTTCGCCGGCAGCCTTGCCGAGCGCCTGCGCGAGCGCATCTACGACAGGGTGGTGCCGGCGTTGGCACAGGGCATCGCGGCGGCACGCAACCTGAAGAATACGTCGCCGATACAGCTTGATCGCACGTATGAGATGGCGCTTACGGTCCTGTTCCGGCTGTTGTTCATCGCCTACGCCGAAGACCGGGATCTGCTGCCCTATCGGTTCAACGAGTCGTACCGGCGGCGCTCGCTGAAACAGAAAGCACAGGAACTGGCCGACTGCGTGGCGCGCGACGTGCCGATCGCTGGCGGGAACTCCCACTGGCAGGAGACGGCACTGCTGTGGGAGGCGGTGGCAGGCGGCAACCGCGAGTGGTCGGTGCCGGCCTACGACGGCGGATTGTTCACCAGCGACCGGGAGGTCTCTGCCGTCGGCGCCGAGCTTGCGGGCATCATGGTGCCGAACGAGGACTTCGAAGCCGCGCTGCGTGATCTGCTGGTGATCGAGACCGCGGAGGGCGTTCCCGGTCCGGTCGACTTCAGGTCGCTGGGCGTCCGCGAGTTTGGAACGATCTATGAGGGCCTCCTGGAGTCGGAGTTGGCACTGGCCGAAACCGACCTCGCGCTCAACAAACAAGGCGGCTACATGCCGGTCCGCCGGAGTCAGCCGGTCGTGGTCGCCCGCGGCCAAGTCTACCTGCACAACCGTTCCGGTGCTCGCAAGTCGTCCGGTAGCTACTATACGAAGCAATTCGCAGTGGAGCATCTCCTCGATGGCTCCCTGCAACCCGCGCTTGCGGATCATTTCGCCCGGCTCGCCGACCTGGACGACACCGATGCGGCGGAAGCGTTCTTCGACTTCCGAGTGGCCGACATTGCGATGGGATCGGGACACTTCCTGATCGCCGCGATCGACCGGATTGAGAAGGCGATGGCGGACTTCCTGGCGCGTCGCAACCTGCCGGGCGTGCGGCGGGAGTTGGCGGCACTGCGTGAGGCGGCGTTGCGAGAGCTGGGCGAGCTTGGCGAGGCGACAACAATCGAGGATGGCCAACTGCTGCGCCGGCTGATCGCGAGACGTTGTGTCTATGGCGTTGACCTCAACGCACTGTCGGTGCAGCTTGCGCGGTTGTCGGTCTGGATCCACACCTTCGTACCGGGACTGCCGCTGTCGGTGCTCGACCATACGCTGGTCCGTGGCAATTCCCTGGTGGGTGTCGGCACGGTGGAAGAGATTCGCCGCAAGTTCGAGGAGATGTCGGGCACTCTGTTCGCGGTCGATGCCGAGAGCCTGCTTGGCGATGCAGCCAAGCCGCTCAACCGGCTCGCCAATCTCAACGACGCTACGCTGCGGGATGTCGCGGCGGCGCGGCAGGCGATACACGAGGCGAACATGGCGGTTGCCGGCACCGCGGCGCTGTTCGACCTGGTTGCGGCCGGGCCGATCTCGAACGACAGGCGCGTGGTCGGGTTTGCATTCGAGGACTGGGAGCGTGTGGCGGGCAGCGTGAAAACGGCCCGTGCGGTCGCGCAGGCGCGCAAGGATCTGGCAGGCCTGCATGTGCTGCACTTCCCGGTTGCGTTTCCCGAAGTGTTCCTGCGTGAACGCCCGGGGTTCGACGTGATCATCGGCAATCCTCCGTGGCAGGAAGCCACCCTTGAGGAACATGCGTTCTGGGCGCGTCACTTTCGCGGGCTGCGCTCGCTCCCGCAGCGGCAACAGGAGGCAGAGAAGGCGCGCCTGCGGAAGGCACGGCGTGATTTGGTTCGTGTGTACGAAGCCGAGCTGGACGAGATGGAACGGGTGCGCAAGGCACTGGTCGGCGGCTCCTATCCCGGAATGGGGACCGGCGACCCAGATCTCTACAAGGCGTTCTGTTGGCGCTTCTGGCACCTGAGCGCGGCAGAAGGCGGCCGTATAGGAGTCGTTCTGCCGCGCAGCGCGCTGGCGGCGAAGGGATCTCAGGAATTCCGTGCGACCATATTCGACAGGTCGGCTCGTGTTGAAGTGACGATGCTCGTCAACAATCGTCAATGGGTATTTCCAGAAGTGCATCCGCAGTATTCCATAGGCTTGGCAAGCATTGCTCACGGAGCGCCCGATGAAGAGTCGATTCGGCTGCGCGGACCGTTTGCATCGCTGCCGGCCTTCACGGAAGGAGCGCGGCAGCCGCCCGCTGCATTCGGTCGCCACGAGGTCCTTTCGTGGAACGACTCGGCGTCGCTGCCGCTGCTTCCCTCGGACCGCTCGGCCGAGATCTTCGCGCAACTGCGCTAGGCGCCACGGCTGGACCTGGATATCGAAGGAAACTGGCGCGCGCGGCCTGATGCCGAGTTGCACGCGACGTCGCAGAAGCGCTTGATGGACCTCGACAGCGAAACTTGTCCTGAGGGGTTCTGGCCGGTCTACAAGGGCGAGTCGTTCGACCTGTGGACTCCGGACACCGGCCAGTACTACGCGTTCGCCAATCCGGAGCCGGTGATGGAGTGGTTGCGAGGCAAGCGGGTCCGGGCGGGCAAGAGCCGCCGCGACAGCGCTCACCGCGAGTTCCCCGTGAACCATCTCCAGGATCGCGGGACGTTGCCGTGCTTCGCACCGCGCATCGCTTTTCGAGACGTGTCCAGAGCAACAGACACCCGGACTGTTCGTGCGGCGTTGATCCCGTCGGAGGTACTCATTACCAACAAGGGTCCTTACTTTCTCTGGCCTCGCGGCGACGAACGAGATCAGGCCTACCTGCTCGGGGTTCTCTCGTCCATCCCGCTTGACTGGTATGCCCGGAGATTCGTCGAAGTAAACGTGAACTTCTTCATTATCAATCCGTTTCCGGTGCCTCGTCCCAGCCGCGACAACGCGATGTGGGTGCGCGTCGTCGCTCTCGCCGGTAGGCTCGCTTGTCCAGATGAACGATTTGCGGCATGGGCGAGCACCGTCGGGGTGTCGTGCGGCCCGATCTCGGAAGACGAGAAGCTGGATCTGATTCATGAGCTCGATGCCGTAGTGGCTCGGCTCTATGGGCTCACGGAGCCGCAACTCGTTCACATCTTCGGGACCTTTCACGAAGGTTGGAACTACGAGGAGCGGTTGGCTGGCGTGTTACAGCACTTTCGCAGTTGGAGGCCACAGTGATACGCGCACGGGTCAAGCCGGAGCTGTTGCGCTGGGCGCGCCAGCGTGCGGGGATGGACGCGGACAAGCTGGCGCGGCGGTTTCCGAAGTACCACGAGTGGGAGAGCGGCGTTGCTGTGCCGACGTTGAAGCAAGTCGAGAAGCTCGCCAACGTAATCCACGCCCCAGTCGGCTACTTCTTTCTCACCAGGCCACCCCACGAGGGGTTGCCGATTCCCGACCTGCGAACAGTCGGCAGCCTCCCGGTGCGAGAGCCGAGTCCCAACCTGCTCAGCACGATCTACCTGTGCCAGCAGCGCCAGGAGTGGTATCGTGAGTATGCCCGCACCGAAGGTGAAGCCCCGATGCCGTTCATCGGTTCGGAGACGATGGCAAGCGAGATCGAACGAGTCGCGTCCCGTATGCGCGACGCGCTTGCGTTCGAGCCTCCACGGCAGGCGGCGTTTCCTACGTGGACCGAGGCGTTGCGCGGCTTGATCGACGCGGCTGATTCACTCGGTGTGCTCGTGATGGTGAACGGTGTCGTTGGCAACAACACCCATCGCGGCCTCGACCCAGACGAATTTCGCGGATTCGCACTGGTGGACGACCTCGCTCCACTCGTTTTCATCAACGGAGCCGATACGAAAGCCGCCCAGATATTCACCCTCGCACACGAGTTGGCGCACTTGTGGCTGGGAGAGTCGGCGCTTTCGGACTCGGCGCCGAACGCAGTCCCGTCACACGGGGTCGAAGCATGGTGCAACCGGGTGGCAGCAGAGTTCCTGGTTCCACTGCGGATATTGCGGAACGAGTTCCGCGCTTCCGAGGACTTGGCGGTCGCGTTGGCTCGTCTGGCGCGCCGGTTCAAGGTGAGCACGCTGGTGATTCTGCGAAGGATACACGACATGGGAGCGCTCGGTGATGGCCCTTTCCGCTCCGCCTACCAAGCCGAGCTGCGACGCTTGCAGGCATTGGCCGCGACGGGTGGCGGGAGCTTTTTCCCGACGCTCAGAACGCGCGTAGGGAGGCGTTTCGGAAACGCGCTCGTAATGAGCACCTTGGGAGGCCGTACGTCCTTCACGGTCTCGTACCGGCTGCTCGGAATCAAGACTACCGGCGCGCTACAGGACTTTGCGGCCAGTCTCGGGATCGAGGCATAGATGCGATGAAGAGGAGAATCAAGCTGCCGGATGTCTGTGCGGGGCTCAACGTGCAGTATCGGACTCCGTTTCAGATGCTGAGCCGAGAGCGGGCGCGGTTCGTGCTCGGGGAAAAGCGGTGAACGCTCATCCCGTCTTTGTCGACAACCGGGACGGCAATACACTGGCGCAAGCGTTGGGCGAGGCGCTCCGGGGCGCCACCGACGGCGTGGGGGAGCCGACTGGTGCGCCGGATCAAGTGAGGATAGCGACGGCGTTCTTCAACCCCACCGGATTCGCACAGATCGCGGACCACCTGCGGCGTGTTGCCGTGGTGCAGCTACTGCTCGGTGCCGATCTGTCAGGCCACGCGGCAGGCGAGAGACGACAACTGGACGAAACCGAGGCGATGTTCGAGCGTCGCCGCATGCACTCGCGGCTGCGCGAAATGGACGGTACGTTGCGCCGTGAGCGGGACCAGTTACCCTTCAGCCGGACCAGTCGATCTGCGCTGCGCAAGCTCATCGAAGCGCTCAAAGCGGGGAACATGGAGGTGCGCCGGTTCGAGAAAGCTTTCCTGCACGCCAAGGCATACATTTTCACCGCCGAGAACGTCACGTACGGAAAACCAGACGGCATCATCGCCGGTTCTTCCAACCTGACCGGCGCCGGCCTCACGCGCAACCTCGAACTCAATCTCGGACGCTACGACCGTCCGACTGTCGTCCAGGCAACCCGGTGGTTCGATGAGCTCTGGGAGGAAGCAGAGCCATTCGACTTGAGCGTGGTGTTCGAGGAGGCACTGCTGCCGCGAACTCCCTGGGAGGTCTTCATCCACGTCCTGTGGCAGCTCTACGGGGATGAGGTCGACGAAGATGCGGCGGCAGATCGGAACCTGCCTCTCACCAGCTTTCAGAAGCACGGAGTGGCACGCGCCCTGCGCCTGATCCGGGACACCGGCGGCGCCCTGGTGGCGGACGAGGTGGGTCTGGGGAAGACGTTCATCGCCGGCGAGGTGATGCAGATCTATCGCGAACGGCGCCAGCGGGCGCTGCTGATCTGCCCGGCGGCGCTGCGCGACAGCACATGGCGCAAGTTTCTTGCCCGGTTCCAGTTGTTCGTCGAGTGTCTGTCCTATGAGCAGCTCGCGAGCGACCGTCAGTTGCGGGACGCGCAGCGGCCACGGGCGATCCAGGAGCACCTGCAGCGTCCGCTGGACGAGTACCAACTGGTGGTGGTCGACGAGGCACACAACTACCGCAACCCCGATGCCCCGACGCGAGCAGGGGTGCTGCGCCGTCTGTTGTTCGGGCAGCGCCGGGATCTGCTGCTATTGACCGCGACGCCGGTGAATAACTCCCTCTGGGACCTCTACCACTTGATTCGTTTCTTTGTCCGTCAGGACGCCCACTTCGCGAGTCGGCACATCGTGTCGATCCGCGGCCGGTTCGAGCAAGCGATGCGAGAGGATCCTTCGAGCCTGAGCCCGGACGTTCTTTATCCGATCATCGACGCCACGACGGTGAAGCGCACTCGTCAATTTGTGAAGAAGCACTACTCCGGCGACAACATCATCGGGCCGGACGGGCGGCCACAACCCATCGTGTTCCCGCAGCCGCGGGCGATCAGCGTCCGCTACAACCTCGACGACCTGCTGCCCGGGTTCTTCGACCGGCTGGAAGCCGCTCTCGACTCCGACGGCGGCGATGCGATCACGTTCACCCGCTACATGCCGGATGCGCACCGGCTTGATGAGGTGGACAGCGAGGAGGACGCGCGAGCGCGCGCCATGGTTGGACTGCTGAGCTCGGCGCTGCTCAAGCGGTTCGAGTCCTCGGCCTACGCGTTCCACCGCACGGTGAGCAAGATGGCGGCTGAGCACGACATGTTCCTGGAAGCGCTCGATGCTGGTTATGTCGTTACGACCGAATTCATGAAGGAGCTGTCCGCGGACGACGATGCGGTGTTCGAGGACGTCCTCGCCGGAACGGAACATCGCCGCGCCGCCGCCGGATACAATGTGGCGCGGCTGCGGGCGGCGGTCGAGCGTGACCGCGACCGGCTCATTGAGCTGGCCCGCGAGGCGGCGACCATCACTGCCGATCGGGACCCCAAGCTTCGGGCCTTGGCCGACGCTCTCGTCGAAATTGCCGAGCAGGCCGAGCGAGATGCTACCGATGGCATTGATGAATCGCAGAAGCGCAAGGTGCTGGTATTCTCGTTCTTCGAGGACACCGTGGAGTGGGTCCGTGACTTTCTGGAGACCGAGTTGCGCACGAGTACGGAGCTACGCGCCTACCGAGGCCGCATGGCCGTGGTGAGCGGCTCGGACGAGTTGGGCGAGGTGTCGCGGCAGCAGGCGGTGCAGGGCTTCGCGCCCATATCGATGGAAGCCCCCGTCGGGAGCGACGCGGACCTCTACGATCTCCTGATCTCGACCGATGTGCTCGCGGAGGGCGTGAACCTGCAACAGTGCCGGCACATCGTCAACTTCGACATGCCGTGGAACCCGATGAGGCTGGTACAGCGCCACGGTCGCATCGATCGTATCGGCAGTCCGCACACTCGGGTCTTCCTGCGCACGATCTTTCCCGTGGACCGGCTCGACGCGCTTCTCAATCTCGAACAGCGTATTCTCAACAAACTGGCGCTGGCTGCCGCCAGCGTCGGTGTAGCGTCACCGATCGAAGGAGCGGCGCACGGTACTCAGGTCTTCACCGAGACCCGAAACGAGATCGAAAAGCTATTGAGGGAAGACGCCTCGCTCTACGAGCGCGGCGCTACCGCCGGGGCGGCCCAAACCGGAGAGGAATACCGGCAGACCTTGCGCAAGGCGCTGCAACAGGATCGCGACCGCATCGTACACCTGCCCTGGAAGGCCGGCTCAGGCATGGTGCGCGGCAGTCGGCGGGGCGTGTTCTTTTGCGCCGTGGTGGGAGGTCGCACGTACTTGAGATTCGTTGCCGCCGATGACCGGTGGGCAGCCCGCACGGACGACATTGTTCGCGAGGTGGGAACCTGCTTGCGATTGATCGAGTGCGATCCGGAGACGCCGACCTGGTATCCCGACGGCCTTCAGGAGGTCGTCTACGACTTCTGGGATGTAGCGCAAGCGGACATATTGTCCGAATGGATGCGGGAGACCGACCCCGCCAACCTCCAGCCGAAGGTACGCCCGCTCAACCTGCGCGTCGCGGAGTTTATCCGGGCCAACCCTGCCGTTGGCGTTCCGGAGGAAGAAGTACGCCGGGCGCTGGACATTCTAGAGTCCCCCTGGCCGCGGCGTGAAGAGATCATGCTTCGGCACTGGTTCGAGGACGAGAACCTGACCGGATCCAAGCTCTCGAAGTTCCTCATCGAGCAGATCGCAGGCACCGGTCTGGAGCCGGTCGAACCCCCAGAGCCCCTGCCCCCCATTTCAGCGCACGACATACAACTTCTGTGTTGGCTTGGAATTGACAGCGCATAGCAGACCCCCAGACGGACTGTCCCACAAGCCAGCGAAAAACTAACCTGAGACGGATTCTCGTTCGCTGGACGAGTGGGTTGGGCAGATGCTCTACGCAGTCGCCGGACGGTCGCGGTGAACGAGGGGCCTGTAGTCGTCGTCGCTCATGGGTTGATGTTCTCCCCAGCGGCCGTGCATCTCGATCAAGACTCGCTGCTTTGATGGCGCCGGTAGCGGGTTCAACCTTACCACCCGTGCGGTATACTCCGCGGTTCCTGCCATAGCCTCGGTTAAGTCGTGTACCAGGTAGCGCGGCGCCCAGCCGACCATGTGATAGTCTGTCGTCTGGATCTGCACCGCCAAGTGGGTGACGGGGTTGGTCAGTTCCAACGTCAAATACAGTGGTTCTCCCGCAATCAATCGATCGATTCTCCGTTGTGCGGCCGAATTGACGTGTCGCCAACCGTGCAAAAAGAACCGGCACGAAAAACCTCCGTCGAGATCCTTCTCGATTTTTGGAAACACTTCATACGAGTCGGTAACTCGAGCGCCTCCACTCACCGCCAGAATCTCCATCGGATTGGCCGATTCCGGGAGATCAAGAGCGCTCAAATAGTCCGCCAAGTCCGGGCGGGACGTGTTGATCACACGGTTACGAAACAGTGGAAAGAGCTCGCTCGACGTATATGCACGGTGCAGATTAGGAAACTCAAGCAACAGTGGAAACCCCGCTTCCTTCTGCGCTCGTCGTGCGCCTCCGGTGTACCGAAACCAGAAACGAGAATCGTCCAAAGCGGCGTCCAGACGCCCCACGGGAAACCACTGATGGCTGGACATGTTGTCCTGCCAAGCCAGGAACAATGCATTCACTTTACTTCGACGGCACTTCACCATCGTACTGTATGCGCCCATCCTGAGCGAGCGTATCAGCACCATGAATCATGACTATAGGGCGCGGACGGGGATGGTGCGGACGCCGGCGGGTGTGGTGCGGCGGGGACTGGCGACGGCGAGGAGGCGGGACACGCGTTCGCCGGTTGGGGGGTGGCTGTCGGTGAGACGGGCCCGCGTGGGGGCGGCGGGATAGCCGAACATCAGATCCCACCAGGTGCGGCGGCGCTGCTCCAGCGAGACGAGGGCGGATGCCAGGCCGCGCGGGTCTCCGCTCAGGGTGCCCGCGGCGCGGTCGGCGTTGAATTCGCGCGAGCGGGCCAGGGCCATCTGCAGCAGGCCGCTGACGGTGGGCGCGGCCAGCATCAGCAGCACGACCGGCAGCGGCACGCTGATGATGCCGGCGGCGAGGGCGGGCAGGGTGAACAGCAGTCCGATGCCGCCGGCCAGGGCAAGGGCGCCGGTGAAGCGGCGCATGATGCCGGCCAGGCTGGCCAGCCAGATGTCGTTGGCCTGGATGTGGGCGACTTCGTGCGCCAGCACGCCGCGCACTTCGCGCCGGCCGAGGGACTGTACGAGTGCGTCGGTCACCGCGACGGCGGCATCGTCGCGCGTGCCCATGGTCAGGGCGTTGGGCTGCGGCGCACGCAGCAGGAACAGGGCCGGGGTACGCAGGCCGGCGCGCGCGGCCAGCTCGGCGACCTGCCCGTGCAGCCACGGCGCCCGGTACGCGTCGAGCGGAATGGCGCCGAGACGGAGCATGTTGGTGGCGGCCGACCCGCGCGGGAGCGCGCCGATCAGCAGCGCCGCGCCGATGCCGAGCGCGATCAACAGCCCGGTGGCGCCGAGCAGGGAATAGCCGACGAGGATCAGCAGCGTAGCCATGGACAGCAGGTAGGCGCCGGCGGCGAGCGGAGCGGTGATGAAAGGTTTCACGGTCATGGGTTTCACGGTCATGGGTTTCACGGTC
>JAPPGB010000070.1:0-33560 GCA_028821475.1 Spirochaetaceae bacterium | reverse complement strand
ATGGAAGGTCTCACGGTCATGGAAGGTCTCACGGTCATGGAAGGTCTCACGGTCATGGAAGGTCTCACGGTCAGGTTCTCCTGCCGACAAACAAGCAAACTCCGTGCCACCAGGGGCTCGGGCACCGGCGGTGAGCGATTCCTGGCCTCGCAGCGCCTCCGTTCCCGGTGCGGATGCCGGCGACTCGGGTCCGCCCGCGCGACGTTGGGAAGAAATGATCCAACACGGTGCCTAACCGCGGTACGGGTGGTTCAGCTTGACCGGGAGGCGGTGCGTGACGCTCATTGCTTCATGCTGCTTGCCGAACCGCTTCCGGAGCGCATGCGCGCCTGGCAGATCAAGGGCACCGGCTTCGAACGCTTCGGACGTGGAGACGCCCCCGACGAGATACCGTTTCCGGAGCACGGCGAGGACGACGTGGTGGCGCGCGTGGACGCGGTTGGCGTGTGCTTCTCCGACGCCAAGCTGGTGCGCGCGGGCGCCGGCCACGCCCGGCTGCGCGGCCGCGACCTGGCGGCACGGCCCGTAACGCCGGGGCACGAGGTGGCGCTCACCGTGGTCGGGGTCGGGGAGCGGCGCCGCGGCCAGGTGCGGCTCGGCGGGCGCTACATCCTGCAGCCGGATGTCTACTACCGCGGACGCACGCTGGCGGTGGGCTACCAGCTCGCCGGCGCGCTGGCCGAGTACGTGGTACTGGGCAAGGAGGTGCTGGACGGCGACGAGGGCTGCTACCTGGTGCCGCTGCCGGACCGGGTGGGTACGGTCGAGGCGGCGCTGATCGAGCCCTGGACCTGCGTGCTGGCGGCTTACCGGATCGCTGCCCGCACCCACCTGCGCAGCGGTGGAACGCTGCGCCTGGCGGGATTCGCCGATCAGCCGCCGCTCGACCTTGCCGGGGTCGCGTTCGGCGCGGTCCCGGAGCGGCTCGGTGTGCCTCTGCCGCCGCCCGAGCGCGATGCTCCGCCGCCGCGGCAGGTGCAGGCCGGCGGTCTGAACCGCGCCAACCGGGCGGCCGTCGAGGCGTGGTGCGCGCGGCTGGACATCCCGCTGGAGTGCCGGGACGAACCTGTTCCGCGCGGCGCCGACGACGTGGTGGTCGCCGGCACGCCGCCCGGAGACCGGTGGATGGCGCGGTTGTTCGCGGACCTGCCGCGCCACGCCGTGGTCAGCGTGCACGTCGCCGACGCCGCCGGCGGCGAACGGCGCCACCTGGCGTGCGACATCGGGCGCATCCACTACCAGGGAATTCGCGTGGTTGGTCGCGGCGACGGCAGCGTGGCGCCGGCATACGCTGGTGCGGCGCGCGAGGGACTGGTGCCGGGCGGGCGGGCGTGGTTCGTGGGCGGCGGCGGCCCGATGGGCCAGATGCACGTGCTGCTCGCCCTGTCGCAGCCACATCCGCCGGCAACGGTGCTGGTTACCGATCTGTCCGAGCGGCGGCTGGCTGCGCTCGGCGAGCGCGTCGCGGCACTCGGCCTGCCAGCGCCCCACCTGCTGCAGGTTGGCGGCGAGGGAGGTCCCCTGGAGCAGCGAGTGTCGGGCCTCGCCGGTGACGGGTTCGACGACGTCGTGCTGCTGGCACCTTCCGCCGTCGCGGCCGAACAGGCGGCCCCGTTCCTGCGCGGCGGCGGCTACCTGAACGTGTTTGCCGGCGTGGCGGAGGGCAGCGTGGCGCGCATCCCGCTGCACCTGGTCGCCGGCGGCGGCGTGCGCGTGGCGGGGACCACCGGGTCGCCGCTCGCGGTCACGGAGCAGACCCTGGCGCGGGTAGCGGACGGCACGCTGGACACGGCCGCCGTGCTCGGCGCCCTGGCCGACCTCGGTCACGGCGGCGCCGCGGTGCAGGCGGTGGCCGAGGGGCGCATCACCGGCAAGATGGTGGTGCTGCCGTTCGCGCGCGGCCTGGGGCTCAGCACGCTCGACGAACTGGCCGCCAAGCGCCCGGAGTGGCGGCGCGCGCTGGGCAGCGGATGCCGCTGGACCTCCGCGGCAGAGGAGCTGTGCCGCGCCGCGTTCGGCTATGCCGGCGGGCCGGGCGGCACGTCCCGCGGCCGGTCCGGCGCGTCGCCGGCGTCAGGCGTGGTCGTTCCCGTTCCGCCGGACGGCGCGCCCTCTTCGGGCGGTGCCTCACCGGCGGCAGGCGGCGCAGGTGAGGCACCGGGTTGCGCGGCGTCCGGTGCGCCGGGCGCGGGCTCGACGGTGGCCGGCCCGGCTTCGGGGATGGCCAACTCGGCCGGCCCGGCGCCGGTGCACCCGGGGGCGGGGCAGGAGCCTTCCTCGTAGCGGGCAGTGGCGGCCGCGTCGAGGCCGAAGGTGATGCGCAGCGGCAGGCGGATGCCGCAGTACCGGCAGTGGGTCGGGAATGCCGTGAGTTTCTTGCGCAGCAGGTAGACCACCCCCGCGGCGGCGGCGAACGGCAGGACGCCGGTCCAGTCGGGCGCGCCGATACGTATCAGGAACAGCACCGCGATCCACATGCCGAGCACCATGCCGGCCCCCAGCATGGTGACGGTGCGCCGCGCGGCGCTCGGCGAGCCGGTGCCGGAACGGGTCAGGCCGCGCTGAAACTGGCTGAGCAGCAGTATGGCGATCAGTACGAAGGGCAGGTATTGAGAGAGCTTGGCAAGCATCGGTTATCCTCCTGGTTCAACGCTCCATGAGCAGCCGCAGCGCGGCAGGTTTTGCGAACGTGCGCTGCACGGCAGCGGGGTCGATGACGGCGCGTGTTGCGCCGTCCGCGGGCGGCGTCCGGCTCGCTCCGCCGCGTGCGAGCAGCGGCGCGAGCAGGGCGGCGGCGCGCCGGGCGAATGCCGCCTCGCCGAACGCCGCCTCGATCGGCTGGTCGCGGTCGGGAAGCGGCCGTTGCGGCAGCGACCGTACGGTGTCGAGTAACGCGGCGTTGGCGTGGCGCAACTCGCGCGCCACGCCGCGGTCGCCGCAGCGCCGCAGCAGGGCGGCCTGTTGCGCGGTGCCGAGGTAGGAGAAGTCCACGGTGTCGCCCGACAGGATGGTGTCCAGTTCGGCGCGCAGGTGTTCGCCGGCGGCGCCCGGGAGCAGGCGCGTGGCGCGCTGGGCGGCCGGTTCGTAGGCGGCGCGCAGGCCGTTCCTTTCGCTGCTCGTCAGCGGACAGCGCACGGCGTCGTAGAGGGCGGCCGGATAGCCGTCGAGCAGCCCCTGCAGGTCGTCGAGCACCGGCAGCCGGCGCGCCAGCAGGGGACGCCGCCACTGCAGGGCGTTGACGAACTGGAAGCCGAACCCCTCTTCCACCGACGGCGACACAATCAGGTGGGCCGCGGCCAGCAGGTCGTCGAATGCCAGCCCGAGAGCGTCCAGCCGATCGCCGACGCCGTACAGGCCGGGGATGGCGCCGTCGCCGTAAAGCCGCTCTACTTCACGCGAATATGCGGTCTCGGCAGCGGATGAGGCGGGCAGCGTGACTACCAGGTTGGCGCCGGCGAGCCGTGCCAGCAGGCCCGCCTCCAGCACGTTCTTGCGGCGCCGCACGCGCACCGGGTAGAGCCACAGGGGCCGGCCGCGATCGAGCGTACCGGTCCCGGCCGAGCGGCCGGCCGCGCCGGACTCGGCCAACCGGGCGCGCGCCGCCCGCGCCGTTGCCGCTGCGGGCGCCGGAACCGGGGCAGCCGGTCGCACCGGGTTGGCGAGCAGGGCGACGCGTTCGCCCGGACAGCCGGCGCCGGCGAGAGCGTCGTGATCGCGCCGGTTCAGCACCGCGTAGCGCACGTTGTCGCCGCTCGGGTAGGGAGAAGCGGGCACCTCGTCGTGCAGGCGTGCCAGGTTCGCCGGCCGCGCGTTCTCCGGAAAGTCGTGAATCTGCAGAATCATCGGATGCCCGGCCGCGGCGGCCATCAACACCGCGCCGGTGAAGCGTGTGTTCTTGGCCAGATGGTGGTTGTGGATCCACCACACGCCGTCCCCGAAACGGCGCAGCAGCAGGTCGGCGAGCTGCCGCCGCCCGCCGATGGTGGCCGGCGCGTCGTCGTACGCCACTGCATCGAGTCGGCGGCGACCCAGCGGCTGGTCGCACCCGCCATGCGCGCCAAGCCCCCCGTCGTTCTCCCCACCGGCGACCACGACCAGCCGGGTCAGGCCGGGAAACAGCCCGCGATGGGCGAGCATGGCGCGGGCGCCGTCGCGGATCACCGTGGTGACGCCGCCGGGCAGCAGGTGGTAGTGGAATATGTACAACTTCAAGACGCGCGCCCTCGCTCGCCTTGATGGTACCAGTTTCGCCGCGGATTCGCAGCCGGCGCATGCTCGGCGACGGAGCGGCCGCCCGGGATGATCGCGGCGTGGCGGCTGCCCGTTCGCATGGACGGCGGCCGTCGTGAGCTTCCCGATCTCGCGCCCCGAAGTCGGCGCTTTCGGCCCGCTTTCTGCCAGCCGGCCTCTCAGTCGGATTCCGCTTCCTGCATATTCTCGGCCTCTTTCTTGATTTCGTCCATCAACACGACCAAGTCGAGCAGGTTCTGGCTCTCGACGGTGCCGACGAAGTCGCCCGATTCGCGGTCATTGATCGGCATCACGGCCAGTGAGTGTTCGTTCATCCGTTCCATCACGTCGACGATCAGTTCGTCGGACCACGCCGGCGGGATCTTGGCGCGCAGCACCTCGGCCACGGTCGTGGTCGCGCGCTGGTCCTTGGCGATCGAACGGATCCTGCTCAGTGACACGATGCCGGCCACCTTGCCGTCGTCGACCACCACGTAGTCGCGCTCCTTCGGCACCACCCAGTCGTCGGCGAAACTCTGCACCGTCACGTCCGGCCCCGGGTAGGCGCGGGTGCGGTCGAGAACGGAGCTCACCTTGACGTCGCCGAGCGCGGCGCGGACGTAGGAGAGCGGCACCGACTGCGGCAGCTCGGCGGTGCTGGTCAGGCGGGTTCGCTTGATCGCGAAGCCGAGGATCGGCGGCATGAACAGGATGTAGCCGAACATGATGAGCACGAACAGCGAGAACACGTCCTGCCCGATTACCCCGAACTCGAGCAGGACCAGGAGCAGCGCGATTTCGGCCACCCCCTTCGACATCAACCCGGTGGCGAGCGTGAACGGCGCCTCGATGCGGGTCAGGTAGGTGCTGAGGAACGCCCCCACGAACTTGCCCACCAGCGGTATCACCGCCAGCGCGGCAATCGTGGCCAGCGGCAGGGCGGTGAAGGACAGGTCGAACTGCAGGCCGGCCGAGGCGAAGAACAGCGGCACGAACAGTCCTTCCGACGCACTGCGCATCCCCGGCATGATCTCCCAGTGGACGCGCTGCGGCAGTCCGGACAGCGCGACGCCGAACAACAGCGCCCCGATGGTGCCGTGCAGACCGATCTTCTCGGCCCCGACCACGATCAGGAACAGCCCGCCGAGCAGCAGTCCGAACGACAGCTCGGGAACATTCAGGAAGCGCTGCAGAAACACGATCGCCGGCGGCAGCACCCGGGTGGACAGCACCCAGGTGATCACCACGAACCCGAAGATCTGCAGCAGCAGGGTGACCATCCCCATCAGGCTCGGCTCGTGGTGTTCGCCGATGGTGAACCCCACCACCAGCAGCGCGGCCACCTCGGCGATCGCCACGATGGTGAAGATCTTCAGGCCGATCGGTTCCTTTAGGTGGCCGGAGTCGGCAAGCACCTTGGCCACCAGCCCGAGGCTCGACAGCGACAGGATGCCGGCCAGCGCCAGTGCCTCGGTGAAATGCAGGCCAAGCGCGAACGGGAGTCCGGCAAGATCGGAGGTGACCAGCATGGCGGCCGCCAGCGAGATGATCACCGACAGCACCGCGGCCACGAAATAGCGTCCGCGGATGGTAGCCACGAACCCCTGGATGTCGATCTCGTCGAGACCGACCAGGAAGAACAGCACGAAGATGCCGAGCCCGAGGAACAACTGAATCTCGGGCGACGGCTCCACGATCCCGAGTACCGGTCCGAGGAGGAGGCCGGTCGCGGTGTAGGCGATGATGGAACTCAGCCCGAAGCGCCCGAGGAAGCCTTCGACCAGCTTCGCTACGACGATGAGAAGACCAAGTGGGAGCAGAACGTCCAGCAACATGTTATGGAAACCTTATCCGTCTATCGAGCATTGCGATACTGAATCCTATTATGCCCAGACTGCACGCGGCGTCCAGTTATCGTCCGAACCGCTTGCCGGGGTGCTACGGCCGGTCGCCCGGCAGCGGCCAGGTCAGCACCGGCCGGCGCGCCGCCGTCGCTTCGTCGAGGCGTCCGATGGGCGTGGAGTGCGGTGCGGCGCGGACCAGTTCGGGCGTGGCGGCGGCCTCGGCGAGAATGGCGCGCAGCGCGGCGATGAAGTGATCGAGGGTGTGCTTGGACTCGGTCTCGGTCGGTTCCACCATCAGCGCCTCCGGAACGATGAGCGGGAAGTAGATGGTGGGCGGGTGAATGCCGTAGTCGATGAGCCGCTTGGCGATGTCGAGCGTACGGACGCCATGATCCTTCGCCACGCGGCGGGCGCTGAACACCGCCTCGTGCTTGCAGATGCGCGGGTACGGCAGCTCCAGGTCGCCGGCGAGAGCGGCGCGCAGGTAATTGGCATTCAACACGGCCAGCCGGCTCATCTCGGCGAGGCCGTCGCCGCCGAGTGAGCGCAGGTATGCGTAACCGCGCACCGCGTTGTTGAAGTTGCCGTAGAAGGCACGCACCCGGCCGATCGAGCGCGGGCGCCGGTAGTCGTGGCGGTAGCGGTCGCCGTCGCGGCATACCACCGGCGGCGGCAGAAACGGGGCCAGCTCGGCGGTGACCGCGGTGGCCCCGGCGCCGGGACCGCCGCCGCCGTGCGGCACGCTGAAGGTCTTGTGCAGGTTGAAGTGCAGAATGTCGGTGCCCAGGTCGCCGGGGCGCGCGACGCCGACCATGGCGTTCATGTTGGCGCCGTCCATGTACACCAGCCCGCCGGCCTCGTGCACCGCCGCGGCGATGTCGGTGATGCCCTCCACGAACAGGCCGAGCGTGTTGGGATTGGTGATCATCAGGCCGGCGACATCGTCGCCGAGCGCGTCCTGCAGCGCTGCGAAGTCGAGGCTGCCGTCCTTGCCGGTTGGCACGGTGCGCGCCCGGTAGCCGGCCATGGCGGCGGTGGCGGGGTTGGTGCCGTGCGCCGAATCGGGCACCAGCATCGTGGTGCGTTGCCGGCCCGCCGCCTCGTGGTAGGCGCGGATGATCAGCGCGCCGGTCAGCTCGCCGTGCGCCCCGGCCGAGGGCTGCAGGGATACGGCGGGCAACCCGGCGATCTCGCCGAGCCACTCCTGCAGTTCCCAGAGCAGGCGCAGTGCGCCCTGCACCGTTGCCTCGTCCTGGTAGGGGTGGATGGCGGCCAGCCCCGGCAGGTCGGCGACCCGGTCGTTGATCTTCGGGTTGTACTTCATGGTGCACGAGCCGAGCGGGTAGAAGCCCTGGTCGACCGAGAAATTGCGCCGCGAAGTGTTGGTGAAGTGGCGCACCACCTCCGGCTCCGACAGTTCCGGCAGGGGCAGCCCGGTGCGCAGCAGCTCGTCCGGCAGCAGCGCGCTGCGCGGTACGTCGAGCGGTGCGAGCTGGACGCCGTTGCGCCCCGGCACCGACTGCTCGAACAGCAGCGGCGGCGCGGGCAGCAGCCCGGTGTCGACCGGCGCGGCCACGGTCGACGGTGCCGTGCCTGGGAATGGCGTCCGGGCGGCGTCCCGCGTTCCGGCTCCCGCTCCGCGGCCGGTCTCTGACGACCGCGCGTAGTCCGGCGATGCGCGTGGCGAAGGTGTCCCGGCCGCGGGCGGCGCGCCGGCTTCGGCGCCGCTGGAGGCATCCGCCGACCGTGCGCTGCCGGGCGTTGCGCCAGGCGGTGGCGCAACCTCGTTGCCCGGCAGCCCCGCTCCGGCGTCTCCTCCGTCCGCGCGGCGGAGTTGCGCGGCGCTCATGAAGCGACCGCCTCTACCAGCCGGTCGATGGCGGCGCGGGAATTCATCTCGGTGGCGGTCAGCAGCCAGCAGCCCTCCAGGCCCAGGTCGAAGCGGCCCAGGTCGAGGCCGCCGATGATGCCCTCCCGTTCCCACAGCCGGCGGTTCAGTTGCGCCGGAGGCAGCGGCGGGCGCACCACGAACTCGCGGAAGAAGGGCGCGGTAAACGGGCGGTCGATGCCGGGAAGCTCGGCGAGCCGGGCGGCCAGGTGATGACTGCGGTGGTAGCATTGGTCGGCCACCTCGCGCAGTCCCGCCGGCCCGAGCGCCGCCAGGTAGATGGTCACCGCGGTGGCGATCAGCGCCTCGTTGGTACAGATGTTGCTAGTCGCCTTCTCGCGGCGAATGTCCTGCTCGCGCGGTTTCAGGGTGAGCACGAACCCGCGCCGGCCGTCAGCGTCCTGGGCCAGCCCGGCCAGGCGGCCGGGCATCTGCCGGACGTTGCGCATCGAGGTGGCGAGCAGGCCGACGTAGGGGCCGCCGTAGAACAGCGGCAGGCCGAGCGGCTGCCCCTCGGCGGTGGCGATGTCGGCGCCCAGTTCCCCCGGCGGGCGCAGCATCGCCTGAGCGACCGGGTCGGCGGACACCACCGACAGCGCGCCGCCGGCGTGGGCCGCCTCGCTGAGTTCCGCGACCGGCTCGATCGCACCGAGGAAATTGGGGTATTGCACCAGTACGGCGGCGGTCTCGGAGTCGATGGCCGCGGCAACCGCCTCCGGCTCGGTGCGCCCGGTGGTTCGGTCGAACGGGATGGTGACGATGCGCAGGCCGATACCCGACAGGTAGGTGGCCAGCACCTCGCGGTACTCCGGGTGGACCGCCTCGCTCACGGCGATGGTGCCGCGCCCGCGGCGCAGCCGCGCCGCCATCAGGGCCGCCTCGGCGAGCGCCGTGGAGCCGTCGTACATCGACGCGTTGGCCACCTCCATGCCGAACAGCCGGGCAATCATGGTCTGGAACTCGAAGATGGTCTGCAGCGTGCCCTGGCTCACCTCCGGCTGGTAGGGGGTGTAGGCGGTGTAGAACTCGCTGCGGAACAACAGGTGCGGGATCAGCGCCGGGGTGTAGTGGTGGTAGGCGCCGGCGCCGAGGAAGCAACTGTGAGCGTCCATGGACCCGTTGCGCGCCGCCAGGTCGCGGAACAGTGCCGCAACCTCCTGCTCGCTGAGCCCGTCCGGCAGGTCGAGGCGCGGGAAGCGGTGCTCGCGCGGGACGTCGGCGAACAGCTCATCGATCGAGTAGACGCCGATGGCGTCCAGCATGGCGGCGATCTCCGCCTCGGTGTGGGGGGTGTAGCGCACCGCCGTCTCGGGTCAGGGCAGCAGGGCGGCGTAGGCCGTAGCGTCGAGCAGGGCGGCCTGTTCGTCGGCGAACCGGCTCGGGCGTACCTTGATCAGCCAGCCGCCGTCGTAGGGCGACTCGTTGACCCGTTGCGGCGCCGCTTCCAGGTCGCCGTTCACCGCCGTTACCTCGCCGCTGATCGGCGCATACAGGTCGCTGGCCGCCTTGACGCTCTCGATTACGCCGAACGACTCGCCTTGCACGATCGCGCTGCCGGCCTCCGGCAACTCGAGGTACACCACGTCGCCGAGCTCAGCCTGGGCATGGTCGGTAATGCCGATGACCGCGAGTTCGCCATCCTGGCGCAGCCACTCGTGCTCCGCCGTGTAGTGCAGATTCTCGGGAATGCTCACTCTTATGTACTCCTCCGATAGAAGGGCCGCGCAACCACCGTGGCGGCCTGCGCGCGCCCGCGCACCAGGACGGCCAGTTCGCTGCCCCTGGCGGCATGCTCGCGCGTAACCAGCCCCATGGCAATACTGCGTTGCAGCCACGGACCATAACTGCCGCTGGTGACCGTCCCGATGTCGGTGCCGCCGGTGGTGGTGATGGCGAATCCCTGGCGGGCGATGGCGCGGCCGGCGAGGTGCAGGTGCACGAGGCGGCGGGCGACACCGGCGGCGCGCTGCCGGGCGATCGCCGCGGCACCGACGTAGCCGTCGCCGCGCGACACGAACCGGCCGAGGCCCACCTCCAGCGGCGACACGTCGCGGGTCAGCTCGTGGCCGTACAGCGGCATGCTCGCCTCCAGCCGCAACGTGTCGCGCGCGCCCAGCCCCGCGGCCCGCAACCCCGACGCCGTGCCCGCCTGCAGCAGCGCGTTCCAGAGCGACTCCGCCTGATCGGCCGCGACGAACAGCTCGAAGCCGTCCTCGCCGGTGTAGCCGGTACGCGCCAACAGCACCGCGCGGCCCGCCACGCGGTGCGCCCGGCAGCGGTAGGTACCGATGGTCGACACGTCGCCGTCCGCGAGCCGGGCGACGATGTCGGTCGCACGGGGTCCCTGCACGGCAAGCAGGGCGAGTTCGGCGCTGCGATCCACCAGTTCGACACCGGGCGCCGCCGCGGTGGCGTTCCGGGAGTGATCGAGCACCGCCGCGGTATTGGAAGCGTTGACCACCAGCCGGTAGTGGCGGTCGGCGAGCCGGTACACGATCACGTCGTCGATGATGCCGGCGGCCTCGTCCAGCACCAGCGAATAGCGCGCCTGCCCCTCCTCGATGCGATCCACGTCCGCGCACGTCAGGCGAGCCACCGCGGCGGCGGCGCCGGGGCCGCGCAGGTCAAGCTCGCCCATGTGGCTGACGTCGAACAGGCCGGCGGCGCTGCGCACGGCGCGGTGCTCGGCGACGATGCCGGTGTACTGCACCGGCATCTCCCAGCCCGCGAACGGCACCAGGCGTGCCCCCAGGCGCTGGTGAACCGAGTGCAGCGGCGTGCGGCGCATACCACCATGATACCGATCCTGCCGGCACAATTCAGCCGCCCGTGAGCCGCTTCCAAGCGCACCCGCACGGCGGCCGGCGCCCACCCTGCGTCAACGGGCCGATGGCATGGCCCCAGCCAGCGCGGGCCTTGCCCCAGCGCGCCCACATCGACCCGAGGCCTACCCTGCGTCAACGGGCTGATGGCCTGCTCTGGCCAGCGTGCGGCGGCACCAAGAGCGACCACATGGCGCGCCGAAGCCCACCTGCGTCAACGGCTGATGGCCTGAATCAGCCAGCGCACGGCGGCCCCAAAAGCGATCACATGGCGACCCGAAGCCCACCCTGCGTCAACGGGCTGATGGCCTGAATCAGCCAGCGCAGGGCGGTCTCAAGCGCGCCCACCCGGCGACCCTGCGCCCACCTTGCGTCATCGGGCCGGCGGCGCAACAATGCGGGCGCGGGCGTTGCTCTCGGGCGCGGGCCGCACCAAATGCAGCGCGTGTCGATCGCGCGGGACTTGAGGAACTACCAGCCATGCCCAGGATGACCGGCGGCCAGGCGCTCGCCCGACAGCTTCACCGCGAGGGGGTGCGGGTGATCTTCGGCCTGCCCGGCGTGCAGCTCTACCACCTGCTCGACGGGCTCGCCGAGCAGGAGGATATCCGCTTTATCACCACCCGGCACGAGCAGGCCACCACTTACATGGCCGACGGTTACTCGCGCACCGGCGCCGGCATCGGCACGGCGTTGGTGGTGCCGGGCCCCGGGCTGCAGAACGCCTCGGCGGGCATCGGCACCGCCTACTCGGCGTCGTCGCCGATGCTGGTGATCGCCGGCCAGGTGGAGCGTGCCCTGATCGGCGTGGACCGCGGCGTGCTGCACGAGATCAACGATCAGCTCGACACCGTGCGCCCGGTGATCAAGTGGGGCAAGCGCATCCTGCACGCCGCCGACGCCGCGCAGGGCGTCCACGAGGCGTTCGTGCAGTTACGGTCGGGCCGCCCGCGCCCGGTGGAGATCGAGATTCCGCCCGAAGCGCTATCGGAAAAAGCGGAGGTCGAGTTGCTCGACCCGGCGGAGTGCAAGCGTACGGCCGCCGGCGACGCGGAGGTCGCGCGCGGTGCGGAATTGCTCGCCGCGGCGTCCAACCCGGCGATCTGGGCGGGCGGCGGCGTCCATGCGTCCGACGCCCACGAGGCGCTGCTGAAGGTGGCCGAGCACCTGCAGGCGCCGGTGTTCGCCACCGGCGAGGGGCGCGGTGCGATCTCGGACCGCCACCATCTTTCCCTGGGGCCGATCAGCTTCGGGCGGGACAGCTACCGGGAGCGGCGCGCCGAGCATGACGTGATCCTGGCGGTGGGTACGCGGATGGCGATGCCGGCCCTGCTCGGCGGGCAGCAGGTGGTACAGATCGACATCGACGCGGCGGAGGTCGGGCGCAACTACGCCAACACCGCCGGCATGGTGGGCGACGCGCGCGCCACTCTGGAGGCGCTGCACCGGCAGTTGCAGGAGCGCATGGCGCCGCTCCCGAGCCGGCAGGCGGAACTGGAGGCGCTCTACGCGCAGCGCTTCGACGGCTCCGAGGAGCCGGAACCGCTGAAGTCGTTCATGCGGGCGATCCGCTCCGCCACCCCCGACGACGGCATCATCGTGCAGGACTTCACCCAGCTCGGCTACTACAGCCGCGCCCACTGTCCGATCTACGCGCCGCGTTCCTACATCACCCCGTCCTACTTCGGCACCCTCGGCTACGGCTATCCCACGGCGCTCGGGGCCAAGGTCGGGCAGCCGCACCGCGCGGTGGTGCTGATCTCGGGCGACGGCGGCTTCCTGTACAACAGCCAGGAGCTGGCCACCGCGGTGCGCTACGGCATCAACGCCGTGGCGGTGGTGTTCAACGACCACGCCTACGGCAACGTGCGCCGCGACCAGCGCCGCCGGTTCGATGGCCGGGTGTACGGCTCGGAGCTGTACAACCCCGACTTCATGAAGCTGGCCGAGGCGTACGGCGTACGCGGCATGCGCGCGTTCGGCCCGGAGCAACTGGAGGCGGCCCTCAAGCGCGCCGTCGCCAGCCCCGTCCCCACCCTGATCGAGGTCCCCGTCGGCGAGCTCCCCATCCCCTACTGAACCACCGGCCGGCGACGTGCGGCATCCCCCGGATCGTGATCGGCGAGCAAGGCGACCCGGCGGCGGCGATCGCAATGCCTTGGACTGCCCGAAAGAGGGCGTGAGCGTCGTCGCAGTGTCGTTGGATCGGGCGGCGGCGAACTTCATCGATCATCTCCTGGCGTTGCCTGACGTGGGAGACGATGCCGACTTCGACCGGCCACGCTCGGGGCCGCGGCCGGTTGAGCTGTGACCAAGCTGTGACCAGCTTTGACCTGATGTGGATTGCGCTGGACCAGGTGGCGTACTATCGCCTGAGGCTATGGCGGCACGCGGACAGCGGAAGAAGACGGGCGGACGAACGCGGCGCGGCTCGCGGGACGGGCGCGGCCGGTTGCGGATCGGCAACCAGTGGAATGCGATTACCATCATCGCGCTGTCGCAGAACAGTCCGCTGAAGGCGATTGCGGAGTTCGTCGAGAACTCGATCGACGCGCGCGCCAGGAACATCACCATTATCCGTGGCCGGGAGCAGGGCGAGCCCTACCTGCGGGTGGTGGACGACGGCGAGGGCATCCGCCTGAACGACGACGGCGTGCCCGACTTCGACTACGTGGCCACCCACGTGTGCGACTCGATCAAGCGCCGGCTCAAGGAGCGCGGCGCCGAGGGGATCCAGGGCGAGTTCGGCATCGGCCTGTTGAGCTTCTGGACGGTCGGCGAACGGATGGTGCTGTCCTCGGCCGGCTCAGACAGCCGGGTGCACGACATGGAGATGGTGAGGGAAGAGCCGCACTACCGGGTCACCAAGCGGCGGCTGCTGTTCGAGCAGCCCGGCACCGAACTGCTGGTCAAGCCGCTGCTGCCCGGCATCCGGCAACTCAACCCGGAACGGATCCAGGCGTTCCTGGCCAGCGAGCTGCGCGAACGGATCCGCTCCTCGGGGGTGCGCATTCGCATCAAGGACCGCCGGGCGCGCAAGGACCTGGAGGTGGTGCCGCGGGAGTTCACCGGGAGGCTGCTGCGTGAGATCGGACCGGTGGGCACGCCGGACGGTTCGGTGGAGGTCGAGTTGTACGTCGGGGAGGCGCAGGCCGAGCACCGGGTGGCGCTGTTTCGCAACGGCACCAGGGTGGTGCCGGACGTCAGCCGGCTGCAGGGACTGGAACGCGAGCCGTGGACCTCCGACCTGCTGCGCGGGCTGATCGACGCGCCGTTCCTGCAGCTTACCCCCGGCACCCGCGACGGGGTGGTGTTCGACGCGCGCTTCGCGGCCCTGAGCCGGGCGCTGGAGGAGATCGAGCCGCACGTCATCGAGCAGGTGGAGCGCGAGCGGGCCGCGGCCGAGGAGGAGGCCAGCCGCAGCATTCTGCGCTCGGTGCGCAAGGCGCTGACCGAGGGCCTGCTGGCGCTGCCCAACGCCGATTACCAGTGGCTGGAGGTGAACGAACCGCGCCGCACCACGGCCGCCGGCGCCGCCGGCACCGCCACCTCGGCGCCCGGCGACGGCCCCGGCGATACGCCGCTCGTCGACCTCACCGACGCCGAGGGCTCCCTGGTGCCGGAGCCCGATGCCACCGCTCCCGACGCCGAAGCGGCCGCTTCCGATGAGCGCGCGTTCCACGAGCACGCGGGGCCGCTGTACAAGGTGACGGTGTCGCCCGCCTCGGCGGTGGTGAAGGTGGGGGAGACCTGCACCATCCGTTGCCTGCCCAAGGATCGCCGCGGGCGCGCGATCGAGGCTGGGGTGGAGGTGAGCTGGCAGGTGGTCGAGGGCGCCGGCAGCCTGCGCGACCGCGACCGCGAGGTGGTGACCTTCGCCGCGCCGGCCGAGCCGGGGCTGTCGGTGATCCGCGTAACCGCCCGCCAGCAGGACAGCGAATGCCGCGCGGACGCCAGCGTCACCATCACCGAGTCGCTCGGCGACCGCTTCGACAGCCCGCAGCAGAACAACGGGCGCGGCATCCCGCGCTACACGTTCCGCCACGCACCGGGCGAGCTGTGGCGCTCGCGCTACGACGCGCAGAACAACCTGATCGTGGTCAACAACGGCCACAGCGACTTCCGCTACGCGTCCGAGAAGCGGGCGCGCGAGCTGCGCTACATGCTGCGCCTGTACGCCAAGGAGCTGGTGCTGGAGAACTTCCCCGGCTACGAGCGCGGCGAGCTGCTGGAGCGCATGATCGAACTCTCCCTCTACGCCGAAGAGCACCTGCGCTAGCCGCAGCGCGCCGCGGCGCGATCGTTCCGCCTGGTGGGACCACCTGCGACTGCTGTTGACGCACGACGGCGTTGGTGGCGCCACCTGCCTCAGCTACGTGCTACAGTGCACGGGTGGCCGTGGACTTCGACATTGATCTGGACCGGGTCAGGGCGTTCTTGCGCGGCAAGGCCGAGGGGCGCCGTGCCCAGATCGATGAGCGCTTCGAGCGCGCAACGCTCGACGCGCAAGCCATCGTCGCCGAGATCGCGCGGGTGGTGAAGCCACGCCGGATCTATCAGTGGGGATCTCTGCTGAATCGGGACAGGTTCACCGAGATCTCTGATATCGACATCGCGCTCGAAGGGCTGGCCGGCGCTGAGCATTTCTTTGCCGCTCTCGGCCTGGCCATGGAGGGGTCCACGTTGCCAGTCGACGTGGTCGAGTTGGAGAAGCTCCCGCCCACCACGGCCGAGCGGATACGAGAGCGAGGCAAGTTGGTGTATGAGCGCGACGAACCAGCAGATCCGTGACCTGCTGGCGGTTCTTGACGATCGTCGGCACACACTCCAGCAGATCTACGCCACCACCGAGCGGGCGCTGACTTGACACGGATTTGGGCGGCCGCGTACACTCGTCCGCGAATGGGCACTGGCAGCATACAGCCCAGCCGCCGTCTACCGCTAGCCGCGCAGCAGCCGACCTCGCGGCGCCGGTGCTGACGGCGGCACCGTTGATCGCGTGTGGCGCACAGCCGCCACGCGTCTGTGCGTCCAACGGCCGACCGCGTCGGCCGCAACCCCCCCCCCGGTACACGCCACTATTACAGACAACCGACCCATCTGTGCCCGACACAGTTGTCGACGACAGATGCGCGCTAGCTGCGCCACCGGTTGGTCCGATGGCCGAGCCACCGTCGTGGCAAGCTCCGCAAACAGCTCAGGAGAGGGGGTGCAAATGATACTCAAAGAGCCGTACGCGCGCGCGGCGTGAGCCCGGGTGAACCCGGTGAGTCACACGCCGCGCGCTTCTGGCAACTTGGCTCGGACTGGCAGCCTGCGTTGCAGGCGTGAGAGTAGCCAGGGAGCGGAAAGTCGCTCCGCAATACGCTCGAAACAACGATCTATGGAGAAAACCATGAATGGTATCGTAAGCGTGATGAGGACCTTCGCGGTTGCGTTGGTCCTCATCCTGACCGCGACCGGTCTGTGGGCCGCTGGCGAAGAAGAGGCACCGGCAGCGGCGGCCGAGAAGGAAATGGTGCTCGACCCGACCACCGGCGAAATGGTGGATGCGCCACAATATGGCGGGACAATAACCGTTCTCAGTCATGATTGGGCTCCTACGACTATGGACCCGTATTTTTCGGCCCCTCAGGCCCTTCAGTATCTCACCCAGGTTTTGGAGAAGCTGGCCATTGGCGACTGGGCAATAGATAGAGACGTATATGACTGGTCGGGCCCCCCGGTCTTTCCCATGAGTGCCATGCGCGGGGCGCTGGCGGAAAGCTGGGAGATTTCCTCGGATAACCTCACTTATACCTTCAAGATCCGCCAGGGCGTTCACTTCCACGACAAGGCACCGGTGAACGGCCGGGAGATGACTGCCAAGGACGTAGAATACAGCTTTCAACGCATGTTGGGAAGTAAACTGACAGGGACTGAGTTCAGTGAAACCGAACCTTCCCCCCACATTGGTACTTGGAAGGCTAGACAGGTCGAATCGGTGACGGCGACGGACGAATGGACGGTTGTCATGAAGCTGAAACAGCCAGACCCCATGGCGCTGAGGGATAGCATCGACACGACCGTGTTTTACATGATTCCAAGGGAGGTAATCGATACATACGGTGACATGAAGGATTGGCGGAACGCGGTCGGCACCGGACCCTTTGAGATGGCTGAGTATATCGAGGGCAGCTCAATAACCTATACCAAGCACCCCAACTACTGGAGCTTCGACGAAAAATTCCCGGACAACCGCCTGCCCTATGTTGACGAGATGAGGTTCGTGTTCATGACGGAGCCGGCAACAAAAATTGCCGCGCTGCGCACCGCCAAGGTCGATATCCAGGGCAGTCTCACGTACGCGCTCAAAAACAAGGACGACATGGAGAGGCTGCAACGGACCAACCCTGACATCGTGATAACCGAGCATCCTAATCGATCGGACTATGGTATCGGCATGAACACGCAGAAGGCGCCATTTGATGACATCCAGGTACGCAAGGCAATGCAGATGGCACTGGACCGTGAGACACTTCACAATACCTACTTCAAAGGGTGGGGAAGCTGGACACCTCACTCATTGCTGGCCAACGATATGCCAGTGGTTGGCACCGCATTCGAAGAGTGGCCCGAAGAGCTCAAGAAGATCTATGACTACGACCCGGCAGAGGCCGAGAGGCTCCTTGATGAGGCGGGGTATCCGCGCGGCGCCGACGGCATCAGGTTCAAGCTCACAATGGGACATTGGGAAGGCGGCGATCTGGACTATGCACAATTAGTAGCCGTTACCTACTTTCGCGACATTGGCGTTGAGGTAGAGGTTGAGCCAGTGCCAGGTGCGGAGTGGGCAAGTTACATTAACGCTGCACAGTGGGACATGTTTGGTGGTATGACAATGGCGGCGAAGTATGGTAATCCCCTGGGTTTTCTGAGTCAGCTCGGGACTGGTGCTTCTGCCAACCGCTGCAATTGCGCCGATCCGGCCTATGACGCCATTTTGGAAGCCGCCGGAAATGCAACCACGGAAGAGGAGTTTTTGCTGCAGGTAAGAGAGCTGATTGAGCACATAAAAGAGCAGGTTTGGTTCGTCTCGGGCCCGCAGATTCCATTAATCGGCGTGCACCAACCGTGGGTTAAAGGTCTCAACAATGAATTTTGGCTGGGATCCAACAAGACAAATGCCATCGTCCCCCGCCTCTGGGTCGACCAGGAGTTGAAGGCATCGATGGGTTTTTAGGCGTTGCACCCGTTGCCGCTGACCTTACTGAAAGGGGGAGCTGGGAGGCTCAGGCTTCCCAGCTCCCCAACCCATTGAAATAGCGAAAGGACGCGGTCGGTCATTATCACATGAGAGCCTATATCATCAGGAGGTTATTGCTCATGATCCCTACGTTGTGGATCTTGAGCATCCTGGTCTTTCTCTCGGTTCGCTTCATCCCGGGCGATGCAATAGACGTGTGGGTGGCCAAGATGGCGGCCTATGGCGAGGCCCTCCAGGACTATGACCGTGAAGATTTCATGCGCTTCCTGGGCTTGGACGTGCCTGTGTACGTGCAGTATGGACGCTGGATAGGAGTGTTACCGACCCCCGACTGGGTTACCGGCGAGCCCTACTTCAGAGGTCTTCTCCAGGGCACCCTTGGCGAATCAATGGGGGGCAGCGCTGCTTCGATAGAGGAGCGGCTAATAGGTAGATTGCCGGTAACCATTCAGCTTGGCGTGATGGCCATCGTAATCGGCCTGCTGATAGCCCTGCCGGTCGGCATCTACTCGGCGATTCGGCAGGATACGGCCGCCGACTACGCAGGGCGTACCACGGGCATCATCGGCATGTCAGTGCCTAACTTCTGGCTGGCAATCATGGTCATGATCTACCCGGTAGTCTGGTGGGGCTGGTCGCCACCTCTGGAGTGGGTTCCGTTCACCGAAGACCCACTGGGAAGTCTCAAGGGGTTACTCATTCCCAGCCTGATTCTGGGCACGGGCATGTCCGCGGGCACGATGCGGTTGACGCGCACCACGATGCTCGAGGTACTCAGGCAAGACTATATCAGAACTGCCTGGTCCAAGGGTCTCAATGAGAGGGTAGTTGTTATGAGACACGCCGTCAAGAATGCCCTCATCCCGGTAGTTACCGTGATCGGCATGCAGTTGCCTCTGCTGGTGGGTGGCTCCGTTATCATAGAGAACATATTCAACCTGCCGGGGGTGGGTCGTCTCTTTCTGACCGCACTCGTTGACCGCGACTACCCGATGGTGTCCGGAGTCAACCTGTTCTTGGCGACCGTGGTGGTAGCGGCCAATCTGATCATCGACCTGATTTATCCGTACTTGGACCCCAGGGTCCGATACAGCTAAAGGGGAAATCGTGCACATGAGCGACGCCACAGGGGTACCATCACCAGTAATCGAGCCAAACAGACGTAGCCCGCTGGCTGATTTCTTTATCAGGCTGGTAACGGAGAAGCCGGTGGGTACGGCCTGCGGGATTATCATATTGATATTGATCTTTGTCGCTATCTTTGGCGGTGTTCTGACTCCTTATCCATATGATGAAGCAAACATTCATGACATGATGAAGGGCCCGTCAGCCCAGTATCTGCTGGGTACCGACCAGTTGGGGCGAGACTTGTTGAGCCGCATTATCTACGGGGCTCGTATTTCGCTACTCGTCGGTCTGACCGTGACCACTATCAGTGTTGTCGTCAGTACCCTGATAGGCGGCACTTCAGGATTCATTGGCGGTAAGTTGGACCTGGGTGTGCAGCGATTTGTCGATGCCTGGCTGGCTTTCCCGGGACTGCTCCTGCTGTTGACGATGATGTCCATAGTCGGGCGAGGTCTGCCGCAGATAATACTGGTCCTGGGGATATCAGGAGGTATTGGCGGCAGTCGAGTAATCAGAGGCGCCGTGATCGGCATCAAAGAGAATGTGTATTTTCAGGCGGCCGACGCCGTTGGTTCGTCGAGATTGCGAACATTCATGCGCCACGTGGTGCCGAATGTCCTGCCTATCGTAATCATAATGTTCAGCGTCACCATAGGTGGCGTAATCCTGTCGTTGGCTGCTCTGGGCTTCCTCGGATTTGGTCTGCCTCCCGGCACTCCTGATTGGGGGGGTCTGCTCAGCCGGGAGGGACGCCAGTACATGGAGGCAGCGCCGCGGCTGGCGTTCTGGCCGGGTCTGTGCCTGACTATCACCGTGTTCAGTCTCAACATGTTCGGCGACGCCGTGCGAGACCTGCTCGACCCGCGGCTGCGGGGCGGGGGCGGTCGTCTTGCTGGCGGCGGCACCGCGTCGGTTTGAGAGAGTGCGCGTGCGCTCCGCCCGCGGGGCGTCACGCCGGATGCTCGGTGACTTCCACCCGTGGCGTCGGGCAGAGCACAGCCGCACATCGGTCCGCGCGCCTGACCGGCGAGCTGGACCAGGCTTGTCGTACTCGTCCACCAGCACCGCCACCCGCTGCCCGCTGCGCTCGAGCAGCGACCTGATCAGGTAGCCGAACCGTTCGGGCGCCGTGTCGTAGCGCTGACTCACCCCGGTCGCTACCTCCATGCCGTTCACGCTGCGGCTACGCTACGGCTTGGTGGGTGGCTGTTGCGTTGCCGCCGCAGGCTGTGTCAGGATGAACTCCATGGCTGAGCCGATCATCACCGCGGGTGTGCCCCCGGCGGAGCGCCGCGAGCCGGAAGCGCTCGAGTTTCCCGGCTGCCGCCCGGTGCGCGTCGCGCGCGATGAGATCGCCGATTGCGAGCAGCGTTTCGAATACTGGAGCGCCGACACCGAAGTTGCGATGGTGTGCGAACCGGTCAGCTACTACCACGAACGCCCGGCCCACCGTCTCGCCCGACTGGCCGACCGGATTGCGGCGGCGCGTGGCGCGCCGATCGAGGCGGTGGGGCACACGGACCTCCTGGTACGCAATGCCCGCGGCGAGCGACAGCGGATCATGCAGGCCGACCAGATCCTGTTCCTGCATCCGGCGCAGACCATACCCCGGGGCAACGTTATCGAGGTGGGCACGGACGCGCTGCCGGAGGTGGTGCTGGAGGTGGACCACACCACGGACGTACGCCGCGGCAAGCTCGGACGCTACGAGGCATGGGGCTTTGGGGAGGTGTGGGTGGAGGTACCGGAGGAGCCTGCGCCGAGCCGGCCGGCGGCGCTCGGTCCCGGCCTGACGATCTACGCGCGAGAGCGGGCGGGGCTGCGCCCGGCGCCGGCGAGCCGCGCCTTTCCGGGGTGGACGGCGGCGGAGATTCACCGGGCGTTGAACGAACCGGAGTTGTCGGAGGAAACCGCCGGCGTGCTGAACCGAGTGGGACGTAGATTGGGCGCGGCGGAGGGTACCGGCCCGGATAGCGATCCGTTCTTGCGGCGCCAGCGCCGCGAGAGTCACACCGCGGGATGGGCCGCGGGTCACGCCGAGGGTCGGGCGGACGCGCAGCGTGCGAGTGCGCTCCAGGTGCTCAAGTCCCGCGGCGTTGCCGTGTCGGCTTCCCTGTCGGTGCGGTTGGCAGAGCTGGAGCAAGTCTCGGAGCACTTGGTGGCTGCGGCGCTGGAGTGCCGGGACGAGGAGCACTTCGTGCAACTGCTGTTGGCGCCGGAGAGATGAACCCGCACCGGACCCCTCACCTTGACCGTGCTTGGAAAAAGGTGCTTGACCGCCTTGCCCGTGCGTGTGCCATGACCTGACGGACTGCGACAACATGGTCGGTGCCGGGCCCTATATGCTGACCGAATGGGTCGAGAACAGCTCCATGACCTATCGCTACGAGGTGGCGGAGGGTTGGGGGCAGTTCCCGACGGCTGGAGGTGGGGATGGATTCCGGCGGTCGCCTGCGATTCGCAGGATCGGGTGTTTGACGGCTGTTGCAGAGTGGGCTATGGTGACCGCCTTGGGATTGCGACCGATGCGCATGATGCATGACGACACGTACCCGCGCAGCCACTGGTCACCGCCCCGAAACCGACGCCCGAGGCGCCGCCCCGCAGGGCCGCGAAGCGGGTGGCCCATCCCACCGATACGCTCGGACCTCGTCGGCGAAGCCGACAAGCTCCTACCGTCGAAGCGGCCGGTGATACGCCTGTCTACCCCCCCCTCCGGCTCTTCATGTCCCGTAGATCGCTAACTGCTCGGGCTGGTCGCCCTGCGGGCGCCTTCGGCTTCAGCGCTGGGGGTAGCGGCCGGCTCCGTGTACGTCGGCTCAGTCCACGTTCGTTCACTGACCAGCGCAACCGTCCTGGATCCCCGGTCCCCAACTCACCGTCGCAACGCAACGCCGTCAGGTATCTGGCTGGCCACCCTGTGGCCTGTGGCCCCGAAAAAAGCAGAAAGGAGGTGCACGCTGGTACTCGAGCAACCACGCAACGCGCGCGGCCTGAGCCCATGAGCCCATGAGTGACGTGCCGCGCGCTGGACGATCCGAGATTGCCGTCGCTGCGCAGCCGCCCGCGTTGCGGGTGCGAGAGTGCTTAGGGAGTGGCGATTCGCTACAAAATACTCTCAAAACCCAACATACGGAGTTACGTATGAACATTGTAATGACTACAAAGACCTTCGCGGTTGCGTTGGTCCTCGCCCTGGTCGCCACTGGCGTCTCGGCGAGCCCGGCCGGGGAAGAGGAGCCGGCCGCGGCGATGGAGAAGGAGATGGTGATGGACCCGTCCACCGGCAAGATGGTGACCGCACCCGAGTACGGCGGCACCCTCACCATCGCATCCAAGAACGAGCTCCTGGACCAGGATCCGTCGATCGGCGGACACTGGGCCGGCTTTCAGATCATGGGGGTGAACGAGAAGCTGGCATACGTCAACTGGGCCACGCCGCGGGACGAGTACCCCTTGACCTTTTGGTACACGCCGCCCCAGCACCTCACCGGGTGGCTGGCAGAGAGCTGGTCGAATCCCGACCTGCAGACGCTCATCGTCAAGGTCCGGCAGGGCGTTCACTGGCACGACAAGCCGCCGATGAACGGACGCGAGCTGACCGCCGAAGACGTCGCCTGGACCTACCGCCGCATCGGTGGCCTCCTCGACTGGAAGCCGGAGTATACCTACGCCCTGCGCAACTTTCCGTGGGAATCCATCGAGGCCACCGACCGGTACACGGTCGAGTTCAAGCTGACCGAGCCGCGTCTGGACTTGCAGAACCAGGTGCTCACCGAGGTCGGCGTCTGGATCCTGCCACCGGAGGTCATCGAGCAGCACGGCAACTACTCCGATTGGCGGAACGTGGTCGGCACCGGGCCGTTCATGCTGGCTGACTTCCAACCCGAGGTACGCAAGCAGTGGGTGCGCAATCCCGACTACTGGGGCTTCGACGAGAAGTACCCGGACAACCGGCTGCCCTACGTCGATGAGCTGGTGGCTCTCCATATGAAGGAAGAGGCGACCTACACTGCCGCGCTGCGCACCGGCCAGGTAGACATGCTTACTGTCGGCGGCGGCATCGCGCTGGCCACCGTCGAAGCGGTGGATGCCATCCTGAAGACCAACCCCGACATGCAGGCAGTCCCGTTCTACAGTCGCGCACTGCAGGTGTCCGGCCTGAACATCCGCCGGCCGCCGTTCGACGACATCCGCGTGCGCAAGGCGATGAACATGGCGATCGACCGCGATGCCATCAACGAGAGCTACTACGGCGGGTATGCCTACCCGACGGTGCAGGGCTGGGTCGGCGCCGCGCTCGGCGAGATGCACACTCCGTTCGCGGAGCGGTCCGCGGATCTGCAGGCTGAGTACTCCTACCATCCGCAGGAGGCCGAGCGCTTGCTCGACGAGGCCGGCTACCCGCGCGGCGCGGACGGGGTGCGGTTCAAGGTCACCTACGACCACCGCGACGTGATCGACCTCGGATGGGTCGAGATCGTGGCCGGCTACTGGAAGGCGATCGGCGTGGAGGTGGAGATCACGGTGATGGACACCGGCGCCTGGGTCGATCGCCGCGCCCGCGGGCTCTACGAGATGACGACCGGCGACTCCGGCTGGGATCTGAGTCCCGCGCACATCATGAGCTACTACGGCTACGTCCACAACTACCAGGGCGAAGGGCAGGCGAACCAGGCGGGTGAATACACCGGCGGGCTCAAGGACGCGACCATGAGTCGGCTCTACGAGGCGTTCCAGGCTGCGACCAGCCAAGAAGCGCGGATCCCGATCATGCGAGAGTTCGACGATTACATCATGCGCCAGCACTTCCAGGTCTACGGCCACAAGGCGCCGGCGTTCCAGCTGGCCAACCCCTGGGTCAAGGGCTGGAACGGCGAGACGTTCCTCACGGATATGAGCAACAACGAGATTCTGGTGCGGGTCTGGATCGACCAGGACCTGAAGGCGAAAATGGGCTTCTGACCCCGGCCGGCAGAGGGTCGAACCAACGCGGGGTGGCGGGGACGACCTGCCACCCCGTTTTCTTGCGCAACGGAGTGTGGAGGTGAGCTGACGTGCGGGCGTATTTGATCAGGCGGGTGCTGCTGGTCATCCCCACTATCTTGATCGTCACCATCCTGGTGTTTCTGTCGGTGCGCTTCATTCCCGGCAGCGTCATTGAGGTGATGGTCGCCCGGATGGGCTACGAAGGCGGCGGCGCGATCGACATTGCTGCCGCGAAAAAGCGGCTCGGGCTCGACGTCCCCGTTCCCGTGCAGTACGGGCGGTGGATCGGGAACATCGTCGTGCGTGGCACCCTCGGCAGCTCGCTATACGGCGGCTCGAGCGGCTACACCGTGGAGGCGATGATGGCCTCCAGGATAGGCGTGACCCTGGAGCTGGGGCTGCTGGCGATCCTGACCGGTTTGATCATCGCGGTGCCGATCGGTATCTATTCGGCGATTCGGCAGTACACGGTGGCCGACTACGCTGGCCGCTCGGCGGCGATCGTCGGCCTGTCGACCCCGAACTTCTGGCTCGCGCTGCTGGTCATCATCTATCCGGCCATCTGGTGGGGGTGGACGCCGCCGCTGACGCACGTCCGCTTCGCCGTCGACCCGCTGGCGAACCTCACCATGTTCCTGTTTCCCGCCCTGATCCTGGGGACCTACCTGGCGGCCAGCACGATGCGCATGACCCGCACCATGATGCTGGAGGTGCTGCGCCAGGACTATGTAAGGACGGCTTGGGCCAAGGGCCTGCAGGAGCGCAGGGTGGTGCTCCGGCACGTCGTCAAGAACGCCCTCATCCCGGTGGTCACGCTGATCGGCCTGCAACTGCCGATCATCGCCGGTGGCTCGGTGATCATCGAGACCATTTTCAACCTGCCCGGGCTCGGACGCCTGATGCTGAGCGCGCTCAACCTGCGCGACTACCCGGTGGTGTCCGGCGTGAACCTGTTCTTCGCCTCGGTGGTGGTGCTGATCAACCTCGCCACCGACCTGGCGTACGCCTACCTGGATCCGAGGATCCGCTATGAGTGAGTCGAATGCGTCGAATGCGCCGCTTTCGGTCGACGCGGGCGGCAGTCCGGTGGGTGAGGCGGCGCGTGACCCGGGCGGCGGCCGGCGCCGCCCCTTGACTGACTTCTTCGGTCGATTGCTGCGCCAGCAGCCGCTGGGCGCCGCGGCCGGCGTGGTCCTGTTGGGGCTGATCTTCGTCGCCGTCTTTGCCGAGCAGTTGACGCCGCACGAGTACGACATCGGCCGCGTGCAGGACCGCTTGCAGGCGCCCTCCGCCGAGCACCCGCTCGGCACCGATCACGCCGGCCGCGACGTGCTGGCGCGGATCCTGAAGGGCGCCCAGGTGTCGCTGCTGGTGGGGCTGATGGCGACCCTGCTGAACACCATCGTGGCGCTGCTGGTGGGCGGCACCACCGGCTTCATCGGCGGCCGGGTCGACATCTACACCCAGCGCTTCGTCGATGCCTGGATGTCGTTCCCGGGATTGCTGCTGCTGCTCACCATCATGTCGTTCGTCGATCGCAGCATCGTCACGGTGATCGTGGTGCTGGGCGTCACCGGCGGCATTCCGGCGTCGCGGGTGGTGCGCGGCGCGGTGATCGGCGTCAAGGAGAACGCCTACTTCCAAGCCGCGGAGGCGGCCGGCGCGCGCCGGCGCCGGATCCTGGTGCGCCACGTGCTGCCCAACATCGCCGCGCCGCTGATCGTGATCTTCAGTATCAACGTCGGCAGCGTGATCATCGCCGAGGCCAGCTTGAGCTTCCTCGGTTTCGGCCTGCCGGTGAACGTGCCGAGCTGGGGCGGCATGCTGAGCCGCGAAGGGCGGCGGTACATGGAGCTGGCGCCGCGCCTGGCGCTGTGGCCCGGTCTGTTCCTGACGGTGACGGTGTACTGCCTCAACATGGTGGGCGACGCGGTCCGCGACCTGCTCGACCCGCGCCTGCGCGGCACCGCCGGCCCCTACGGGGGCTCCACGTCCCGCCGCCGCGGAGTTGGCACGCCCTGAGTGCCCGCGACGACTGACGGCGGCAGGTTGACACCGGGTAGCTGGCTGTCCATGGTGACACTTGGCGAAGGACTGTCGTGTGCAGCTACCCAATGCACGAAGCGTGGTCGTCGAGCCCGCGAAACTCCGGGACTACCTCCTCTCTCGGTTTCACCACCTGGGTCGCTTCAAGGCTGCCTTCTTCGAGGAATTGGGGTACGCTCGTGACGATTGGCAAAGGCTGGCCGAAGATCTCAAGAGGATTGCCGAGACTGGCGATGGGGTGGATCGTGGGCACAACGGGTACGGTCGGATGTACGTCGTCGGCGGCAGGATAACGGGGCCGTCAGGCACGCAAGCGTCCGTTACCACGGTGTGGATTGTCCGTGACGGCGAGGTTTCGCCACGCTTCGTGACGGCCTATCCTGGGAGTGGATAATGAAGTTCAGACTACTAGATACGGTCGTGCTCACGAGAGATCATGAGGAGTTTGGACTCCGACGCGGAGACGTTGGAGCGGTGGTTGAGGTCTATCAGCCTGACAGGTTTGAAGTCGAGTTCGTCACCGCGTCCGGAAAGACAGAAGCTGTTGTGACGCTGGGGGATAACGATCTGCGTCCTGTCTGCGATTCTGACCTTCTGTCGGTGAGACCCGTCGTGCAGCGATCGGCATAGCCGGCGCGGCCGGCGCTGGTCTGCTCGACCGCGGCCACGTAAAGGGACCGCATGCAAGGCCCGCCGGCGGGCGGGGGCGGAGGCGGGCCACCTGATCGTGTTCGACCGCGCGCCGGACCGAACCTGGGCGCAGAAGATCTTTGGCTGCGCGCCGTCGGGAGCTGGCGTGCCGGTCACGGTCTGGGGGATGTAGCGGCAAGCGCGATGTCGCTGTTGGCCTGTTAACAGGTGGTCGCGGCGTGAGTTACGGTGGCTGAGAGTGGCAAGCCCGACCGATGGGATGGTGGTGATCACGTGACCGACGACACGCGGTTGACGGCTGTTGCAGAGCCGGCTATCCGGTAGATCACTAACCGTAACCGCTCGGGCTGGTCGCGCCGCGGGCGCTTTCGCCTTCAGCACCGGGGTAGCGGGCGGCTGCGCCGGGCGCCGGCTCAGTCCACGTTCGTTCACTCGTTCACTGACGCCCGCCACGGTCCTGGATCCCCCTTCCACTGGTCAATCACGTCTGGCGCCGCGGCTGGCGCTGTGGCCCGGGCTGTGCCTGACCAATCGTCGTCTACGCGCTCAACATGTTCGGCGACGCGGTCCGCGACCTGCTCGACCCCCGGCTGCGCGGCGGCCAGGGAAGTTACGGCACCTCGGGTAACCGCCAGCGAGGCCTCCTGCGGCGTGGCGGTCACGCTGCTTCCGCATCGCCACCGGACTCGCGCGTTTGATCCCGGCAGCCCGAGCGCGACGGCACCCTGGCCGCTACCGAAGCGCGCGGACTGGCGTTCATCCCCTGGAGTCCCTGGAGCGCACCACCCCTGGCCGGAGGAGAGCTACGAGGTCGGACGCTCGACAATGAGGAGACTCTCGACAGCCGTGTCGAACTCCAATAGTCGATGCTCGTTCTCGGTGAGCAGTGCAACAAGCTCTCTCACCGTACAGTTCCCGACGCGCAGCCACACCACTTTGGGTGGTGCCCCGTGCAGGAAACTCAATTGTCGGAAGTCGCTGTCCTTGGAGACGATCGTGAAACCGTTCTGTCCCGCGTAATCGTAGATATGTGCATCGGGGGCATCGTCCAATCCAAGACCGATTACGTGTTCGGAACCTGGAAACGTGACGGCCAACGTCTGAATGAGGCTTCGTGGGAGATTCTGGTCGAGAAGAAGCTTCACCCGTGACTGGAGGCCAACCTTCGTTCCCGGGCCGCGGCGAACTGTAGGACTGCCTGCACATCATCGCGGGTCAGCTCGGGGAACTCGCCGAGAAGCTCCTCCGTTGACATTCCTCCGGCCAAGTATTCGAGAACGTCGTAGACCGTGATGCGAGTCCCACGAATGCACGGCTTGCCCGAACGCCGGGCCGGATCAATGACTATGTGATCCAGGAAATCGTTCATGGCATCTCAGGATAGCCGAGTTGCCGATTGGTGAACACGGCCGCATTACGGCCGCATCGTGGGCCATTACGACGACTCGAGTCGAGCCGCCGCCCCGGACCGCAAACCCGGCAGGTCGTTGCCGCGGCCTGCGAGCGGCGGTACGCCGGCGTCACGCGCTGGATCGAGGACATGCCGCTCGGTCGCGTGCTGGGGTGCGGTAACCACTGTAGGTGCATCGTCCGGCGTCATCCTCACCACGGCGGCGCTGGCCCGGCTCAGGGTCAAGAAGGGCGACACGCTCTACCTGATCGGCGGCGCCGGCCGCCTGGGCGCGCAAGACACCCGGTCCGTTTGATCTCGTTGTTCCGGGACGAGGAGCATTGGCTTCGGCGAGGTAGACCATTTCGATGGTGTGCGATTGTCACCCTTGCAAGCGTCGCGTGAGCGCTGTATACTCGTCATATGGCGCGCGCATCCTCTAAACGGTCCGCGACTCTGCAAGCATATGCTGACCCGGCCGAGATGCCGGCGAGCGAAGCCACGCGCGTCGCGATGCTCCTGGCTATCGACGAGCCGGACATACGGAGTGACGTACAGCTCGCGCGGCTGGTCGCCGGCGGTTTGCTTCCGGCATCGGCCGTCGCCCTGGCCGAGGTGCTTGGGCAGCATCGGGTGGTTGGACCGGTAGTCCCCGAGGCAACGCTCCGGCGAGTGCGCAGAGGCAGGAAAGTGCTGTCCAGACAGCATAGCGAACGACTCTATGAACTGGGACGCGTCGTCGATGCAGTCAGCCGCGCCTACCACGGAGACCGGGACGCAATCGAAGCGTTCCTGAGCCGTCCACACCCATTGCTCGAAGGCGAGACGCCGTTCGACATGGTGCGCTCCAGCTCGGCAGGTGCGGAAGCGGTTCTGAATCTCATTCGTCGGGCGGAGGCCGGCGTGGCTGTTTGGCGAAACCGCGAACGCTCCCGCGGACGATGCGTGCCTATCGGATCGGCGATCCTGCTGGCCGGTTTCCGGTGTGGAGCACGGCAGGCGCCAGACGCGTGTCCGGCCGGTGGCACGAGGCCGGCGCCGAAGTAATCTACGCCTCCGAATCCTATTCGACAGCCATGTTGGAGACGCTCGCCCATTGGAACGGAGCGCCGCCGCCGAACCAGCACTTCGTCGAGATCACGATACCTACGGGCACCAGCCATGAGGTGGTAACGGCCGATCTCGTTCGCGATTGGTCCCATCCGGACGGGGAGGCGGCCCGCCGCTTCGGTCGCGCGTGGTATGCCGACATCCGAAGTACACTCCTGATCGTCCCGTCGGTCGTGGCACGTATGGAGCGCAACATAGTCATCAACACGCGGCATGCAGATTTCGATCGCTTGACGGTCGGTCTGGAAACCCCCGTCTGGTGGGACCAGCGCCTCTTTCGCGACTCCGACTGACCGCGTAGCTGGCGGACGAGATCCTCTTGTACTGGTTGCGCCCGGCCCTGCGACGGAGGGCCTGGAGCGAACCAATCCCGAGCTCAAGCATTTTCCGTGGGAGTTTCGCGGTTTCAACTCCGCAGGTTTTAACATAACCGAGCCGCCTTTCGACGCGTTCGGGTGCGCAGGGCGGCACGCTCCGTTGGTTTCTTTGTTCCTTTGATTGCGCTTCTCTAAACCGACCCGGCGGCTCCGGCACCGAAACCACCACCGCCACCCCTCAGCCGCGGGTCGAGCAGGTCGCGCACCGCGTCGCCGAGCATGTTCAGGCTGTACACGGTAACCGTCAGAGCCAGGCCGGGCCAAAAGGCGAGGTGCGGCGCCGCCTCCATGTACTGGCGCCCCTCCCTGCTGAGCAGACCACCCCAGCTGGGAATCTCGATCGGCAGACCGAATCCAAGGAAGCTCAACGCAGCCTCCGAGATAATCACCCCGCCGACGTTGATACTGAAGACAACGATTATCGGAGCCGCGATATTGGGAAGCACATGGCGCAGCAGTATCCCCCATTTCGAGGCGCCAATCGCCAGCGCGGACTGAAAGTAGTCGTTCCCCTTTATGCCGATAACGGCGCTCCTGAGCACTCGCGAGCCGACGATGCCGCCCGAGATGCCCAGGACCAGGATGAGCTGCAACAGCCCCTTGCCCACGATGGATATGATGGTCAACAACAGCAGCAGTCCCGGGAAAGACATCCAGGCATCGACGAACCGCTGCACCACCAGGTCCAGTCTGCCGCCGAGGAACCCTGAGGTGCCGCCTATCAGAACAGCGATCAGAACGTTGAGCGTGGTGGCGGCCAGACCCACCGTCAGGGAGATACGGGCGCCGTGGATGATGCGGCTCAGGAGGTCGCGCCCGAGGTGGTCGGTACCGAGCAGATACTGGGCTGATGAGCCCTGCAATCGGTCGGGAAGGTGCCTCTCACCAATTGGATAGGGAGCGATGACGTCGGCGAAAACAGCCACCAGAATCAGTATCAATACGACCACGCCGCTCGCCGTGCCGAGCGGCTTCTCCTTGACCAGCCGGGTCAAGAAACGCGTGCGCCCGCTGCCCTGACTCACTGCTGATAGCGGACCCTGGGATCCAGGAACGCATAGACCAGGTCGATCATCAGGTTGATCCCCATCACCGCGGCGGCGAACACCAGATTGATGCCGGCGACCACCGGGTAGTCTCTGTTATTGAGGGCATCCAGCCCGAGACGACCCAGCCCCGGCAGGTTGAATATGTTCTCCATGATAACCGAGCCGCCTACCAGGATAGGCAACTGCAGGCCTATCAGGGTAACCACCGGGATGAGGACGTTCTTGACCGCGTGCCGCACTACCACCGCCCGCTCCTTCAGACCCTTGGACCACGCCGTCCTGATGTAGTCCTGCCTCAGCACCTCCAGCATCATCGTGCGCGTCATCCGCATGGTAGCCGCAGCAAGGTAGGTCCCCAGAATCAGGCTCGGAATCAGGAACATGCCGAGGTTCCCCAGCGGGTCTTCGCTGAACGTGATCAGCCGCATCGGCGGCGACCAGCCCCACCAGATGGCCGGGTAGATCATGACCATGAGGGCGAGCCAGAAGTTGGGCGTTGCCAGGCCCAGGATGGCGATGGAGCGGCCGGCGTAGTCGACCGCCGTATCCTGGCGAATCGCCGAGTAGATGCCGACCGGCAGGGCTATCAACAGCCCTATTACGATGGACAGCACACCCAGCTCGATGGTTACCGGCAATCTACCTAGTATCTTCTCCTCTACCGACCAATCGCCCATCAATGAGTCGCCAAAGGTGCCGTGCAGGAGAATACCTCCCATCCAGCGTCCATACTGCACGTAGACCGGCTGGTCCAATCCGAGCATCTGCTCGAGCGCTTCACGGTCGACCCCACCCACCCCCGAGAATGCCAACCTGCCCACCATTACGTCTATTACATCGCCTGGGATGAAGCGGACCGAGAGAAAGACGAGGATGCTCAAGATCAACAGAGTGGGGATTACGAGCAATAACCGCCTGATGATATAGGCTCTCATGTGAGACGCCGCATCGCGATTTCCCCCGTCATTGCCAACCCTCTTTTGCCATTGCGAGCCCTTCTACTGAAGGGCGTGGCAATCCCGTTGCCCTCCAAATATTCAACGAGTATGGGGAGCCGGGAGGCTTGCGCTTCCCAACTCCTATTTTTCTAGTGGCCCATTTCTGCCTTTAACGCACTATCAATCCAGAGGCGGGATAAGATAGAACGATCCATAAATGAAAGCCAGACTTCACCGTTAAAGCCGATGACCCACGGCTGGTGCGCCATGTAGCTTCCAGCTTTAGGACCCCATATCCACCAGTGGTTCTCCATGGTGTACATATCCACCTCTTTGAGCAGTTTCTGCCGCTCCTCTTCGGAAGTAGTGGCTTCGGCGGCTTCAATAAGGGAATCCAATTCAGGGTACCGGATTCCGTGTAAGTTATCACCGCTCGAGTGTACGTTGTTGCGTAGTTCAGACAGCGGAGGATTATTGCTGCCCAAAAGGTGAAATAGTAGACCCTCCCAAGTACGGTTTCTTCGAGTAGCACTACCACTAGCTTCATCCAATACGTTGATCTCTACATCAACGCCAATATCAGCCCAATAGGTGGCAGCTAATTCACTATAACCTAAATCAAATCTATGGAAATGGTTCAACACAGTCTTGAATCGAGTTCCGTCGGCGCCGCGCGGATATCCGGCCTCATCCAGCAAGGCTTCCGCCCGATCCGGATCGTACCGATAGCCGTTCTTGACCTCTTCGGGCCACTCTTCAAAGGGGGTGAAATACCCGGTGATGCCTTCCCCTATCAGGCCCTGAGGCTGCCACATTGCCGTGCCCTTGTAGTAGGTATTGTTAATGCCCTCGAGGTCTAGTGCCATCTGCATCGCCTGGCGCACCCTGACATCGTCAAAAGGCGGCTTGGTCGCGTCCGGAACATAACTTTGGTCCGAACGATGAAACACCGGGTTCAGCACGATTTCGGGGTTGCTCTTCTGGAGGCTTTCGACTACTTCGACCGATACTATATGAGCCCAACCAGCAGGGGCACCGATGAAATCAATATTACCAGAGCGCAGTCCCGCCAGACGGGTCGCTTTCTCCTTGACGAAAAGGCCCTGCATCTCGTCAATATAGGGCAGACGATTCCCCGGATACTTCTCGTCGTCTTTCCAGTAGCCAGGATTCTTCTGCAAGGTAAAGGAGCTGCCCTCGGTCCAGTCAGTAAGGGAATAGGGCCCGGTACCGACCAAATTCCTCCAGTCCTTCACGTCACCGTACTGCTGGATGACCTCAGGGGCGTTCATATAGGCGAGGCTCATGCCGAGATGCTTTATAAGAGCTTCGCTGCTAGGCTCGGCCAGCTTGATAACAACCGTGTATCTGTCGGTGGCCGTGACCGACTCGCCAGGTGGCCGCTGATAGTTATAGGGGCTCGGTCCGGCTTCGGCAAAGTCGCCCAAGCCCAGCAGTCGCTGCAAGTTGAATTCGACATCAGCAGCAGTAAACTCTCTCCCGTTCATCGGTGCCTTGTCTTGCCAGTTCACACCCTTGCGGATGTTGAAGATGATCGTCAGTGGGTCGGGCGTGTCCCAGCTCTCAGCCAGATGCCCTCTAAAAAGGGATAGAGGCTGGTAATTGCTTTTGAAGGAAAATACGTCCCTATCTATTGCCCAGTCCATGTTTCCCAGCTTCTCTACAGTGTGGCCGGAGACCAATGCTGCGAGATTCCCGAAATGGGTGTCAGCATTGTCTGGCTCGGCTTCCAAGACAAAGGTCAATGTCCCGCCATACTCTGGCGCGACCACCACCTTGCCGGTGGTGGGGTCGGTCACATACTTCTTGTCGGCGGCGGCTGCCGAGTCGC
>JAPPGB010000069.1 GCA_028821475.1 Spirochaetaceae bacterium | reverse complement strand
CGGCATGTCGATGGCCCCAGGGGCGCTGGCGGCGGCCTTAGGCGAGGATTTGGGATGAGAGTGATCGAATCGAAAGCCCCATCCATGAGTACGTTGACGAGAAAGATGACGTTGCCTACGTTGACCGGCAACTGTAATGCTACCGTATCCGATCCGGGAACGATGTGCCGGCCGCCGCTTTGATTGATCGATATGCTGAAGGGACGACTGGGCCTCGAAAGCGCGCGCGTGCCGCACGCCGACCGACACGGCATCATGTGGCTGGGGCGCGGCAATCTTTACGTGGAGTCGGGAACGCTCCGCTTTCTCACGGCCGGCTTCGGCGACCTCGGTCCCGGCGACTACGCGATACCGTTTCAGATGGTGTCGTGTCTGATGCTGCAACCCGGCACGACGGTGAGTCACGACGCGCTACGAATCCTTGCGCGACATGGCACGGCGGTCGTCTGCGTCGGCGAAGACGGGGTTCGGTTCTACGCCAGTTTGCCGGCGGGTCCGGCGGCTTCGGCGCGGGCGCGTCGCCAGATGATGGCATGGTGTGATCCTGACGCTCGCATTTCCGTTGTGCGCAAGATGTATGCGCTGCGCCTCGGTGAGTTTCTGCCTGCGACCGACATAAACGCCCTGCGCGGCGTTGAGGGCGCCCGCATGAAGGTAATGTACCAGCGACTGGCCGAACAATACGGCATCCGCTGGCGTGGTCGGCGCTACGACCGGAGCGACCCCGAGGCGGCGGATATGCCGAATCAGGCGATCAACCACGCATCCAGCGCCGTCGAAGGGGCAGCTCTGGCTGCGGTCGCCGCCACGGGCACCATCTCGGAGCTTGGTTTCATCCACGAGGACTCCAGCAACGCGTTTGCACTGGACATATCGGACCTTTTCCGCGATTCCGTGCTTCTTCCGGTGGCATTCAGAGCTGCGGGCGTCATTCTGCGGAACAAGGAGGGGCCGGTGGAAAGAGTCGTCAGACGCCTTGCCGGGCAGACGTTCCGGCAGGAGAAGCTCGTACCGAAGATGATCGACCGGATCAAGTTTCTGATTGACGACGATGACGATAGTCGTAACCCGTAATTCGCCTGGTCGATTCCGGGGGTTCCTCGCGTCCTGCATGTGCGAGATAGCCCCGGGCGTCTACACGGCTCCTCGCATGACCGTGGCCGTCAGGGAGCGGGTCTGGGCCGTCCTGTCCGACTGGTACAAGCCGGACCCGGAGCACTCCATACTGATGACGTGGCCCAAGCCGTCGCTACCCGGTGGACAAGAGATCCGGGTGTTGGGGATTCCGCAGCAGGACGTATGGCGCCACGATGGCGTCTACGTTGCGAGAAGGGAGATCGATGAAGAGACGCTCACGCATCTCCGAGATGGCCAAGGCAAAGACCTGGGCCCATCACCTGGCGCAGCGTGATGACTGGCTGGTGATCGACGTCGAAACGACTGGCTTGGGCGCACACGCCGAGATCGTCGAGGTGGCAGTGGTCAGCGCACGCGGACACGCGCTCGTCGATGTCATGGTACGTCCACGCACGGCGCCCGAGCCCGGCGCCGTGCGGGTGCACGGGCTTGGGGCGGGCACGCTGCGTGGGGCGTCTCCGTTCGAGGAAATCTATGGGACTCTTGCGGATCTGCTCGCGGGGATGACCGTGGTAGCTTACAACGCCGAGTTTGATCGGCAAGCCTTGAGCAACACGTGCCGGATCGCCGGACTACCTCCCGTCGTGTGCACGTGGGAGTGTGCGATGACCCGATATGAGCTGTGGCGAGGCTTCCACGCCTCGCTCGACACGGTGTGCGAGGTTGAGTCTATCGTAATTGACGGTACGCGCCATCGAGCTTTGCCTGACGCGACACTCGTATGGCGCCTGATCCAACGCATGGCTGGTAGGCCGGCGTAGGGTCATTCGATCTTTGACATTCACATAGCGATAAGACTGTGTCAAAATGACGCAGAGGTTTCCCCGTACACGCGGGGATAGACCCAAGACGGTTCCCGGCACCGACCTGACCCTTGGGGTTTCCCCGTACACGCGGGGATAGACCCGTGACAAGTACATCCGCGCTTTGCATGAGAAGGGTTTCCCCGTACACGCGGGGATAGACCCGCTGTCGCCCGCCCTTGATCGGCTCGACGAAGGGTTTCCCCGTACACGCGGGGATAGACCCGCGTACAACGATCCGGTCGACGACGCCAAGTTGGTTTCCCCGTACACGCGGGGATAGACCCCACGCCGCCGCGCTCGGCGACCAGTAGACGGTGGTTTCCCCGTACACGCGGGGATAGACCCGTCGGTAATCATCAAGAATCTCAACACCTGGAGGTTTCCCCGTACACGCGGGGATAGACCTTCTGCGCATACTGCCTTCCACCGGTTTGAGTGGGTTTCCCCGTACACGCGGGGATAGACCCCGCTTCGGTAGGTCTGCGTTCAGCGGGCAGTTGGTTTCCCCGTACACGCGGGGATAGACCCGTGGACTTGAACGCATAGCCCAGTGGCGACTCGGTTTCCCCGTACACGCGGGGATAGACCCTCGGTGCCGGTCGCGCGGCTGACGACGGTGCAGGTTTCCCCGTACACGCGGGGATAGACCGCAGCTATCCGCTTATTCGCGCCGCGGCGCGTTGGTTTCCCCGTACACGCGGGGATAGACCTGGTCGGAGGAGGAGAGGGCCGGTCAGGCCCGCGGTTTCCCCGTACACGCGGGGATAGACCCAACCCGATGGTCGGTCGGGTGACTATTCCGCCGGTTTCCCCGTACACGCGGGGATAGACCCCATGCTATAGCGTTACCGGACGGACGTGGTGTGGTTTCCCCGTACACGCGGGGATAGACCCACTTCGGATTCCCGGTTGATCCGTCTGGAGGCGGTTTCCCCGTACACGCGGGGATAGACCCGCGGATGATCCGCTGTGCCCACGGTGCCGCGAGGTTTCCCCGTACACGCGGGGATAGACCCGACAGGTCTGCAGCGCCGGTGGTCGCGCCGCCGGTTTCCCCGTACACGCGGGGATAGACCCGGCTGCTGCACCCGGATCGGAAACGCGGTCGTGGTTTCCCCGTACACGCGGGGATAGACCCTCGGAGAGATCGAGAACATCGTCATCGTCCCCGGTTTCCCCGTACACGCGGGGATAGACCCCTCTTGTGCACGAGTTCAGCGGCCTGGACCTTGGTTTCCCCGTACACGCGGGGATAGACCCGCGCTTTTGAGCTGGTCGACGGCGCCCGGCAAGGTTTCCCCGTACACGCGGGGATAGACCCGTGCTGGTCGGCACACTCTGTGCATGTGGGCCGGTTTCCCCGTACACGCGGGGATAGACCCCGGGTCGAGCGCCGCCCACTGGTGCAGGGCGCGGTTTCCCCGTACACGCGGGGATAGACCCCGCGGGGCGTTGCTGCGGGAGCTCGACCGGATGGTTTCCCCGTACACGCGGGGATAGACCCGCCCGTCAGCACAGCGAGAGCAGCCAGTCGTCGGTTTCCCCGTACACGCGGGGATAGACCGACGCGCCTTTCGGAGTCTGCTGCAAGGCAACTGGTTTCCCCGTACACGCGGGGATAGACCGACGCGCCTTTCGGAGTCTGCTGCAAGGCAACTGGTTTCCCCGTACACGCGGGGATAGACCCATGGACAAAGTTGTTATCCTTATCCTGGTTTCCCCGTACACGCGGGGATAGACCTGATATACCTACCCGATGGGAGCTGCAACGCTAGGTTTCCCCGTACACGCGGGGATAGACCCCGCATCGGCGCCCGCTTCGCCGGCGAGGTGCAGGTTTCCCCGTACACGCGGGGATAGACCCGGCGAGGGCAACGGCGCGTGGAGCGACACGGCGGTTTCCCCGTACACGCGGGGATAGACCTGTGAGATATTCGTCGAGCATTATTTCGTGCCCGGTTTCCCCGTACACGCGGGGATAGACCCTGCGTGCCGTCCACGATGATCGAGCCGTTGCTGGTTTCCCCGTACACGCGGGGATAAGACCGAAGCGGTAGGCGTCAAGCTGGCGGGCGTCGGCGGTTTCCCCGTACACGCGGGGATAGACCTTGTTGGGATAGAGTCTGTTTCAAATGGCGTTGGGTTTCCCCGTACACGCGGGGATAGACCCTGCGGCGCTTGGTTGACCGGCTCCGGCTCGTAGGTTTCCCCGTAACACGCGGGGATAGACCCCCTACTCTTAATGCTCCGCGGCTCCGCGGTTGCCCATAGGTTTCCCCGTACAGACGATGAAAGCTGGTATCTCCCAGCAGTCTGTGTAACTGATGCTCTCCTTGCTGTTGGATTAACAAGGAGACCACACTCCCTCACGGGCTTGTTGGTCAAGCTCCGCGAGGGGGTTCTTTTCCCTTCCCTCAATCAGCTCGACGCAGAATCACGCTTATCCCATCAATCGTGGCGCTGCTGACAGGCGGGAGGTCGTACTACCGCCACTTCGAGGGCAACCGACCGATCTGGGACCCCCGGTCCCGGACGAACTGCTGAACTGCTCGACCAGTAAGCCTGCCGCGCGCGGCACTGTTTCTCCGTGCACGCGGCACGCATCATGGTGGGGCTTGGTGGAACCAGCGGCGGCGGGCGGGGACTTGGAGGATGCGGTCTTCTTCGAGGAGGTAGGCGGTGAGGTGGCCGCCGAAGACGCAGGCGCTGTCGAGGCCGACGAGGTAGGGGCGGGCGTCGGGGGCGGCGCCCGGTGGGCGTTTGATCACCAGGCCGGCGGGGGCGTCGTGGCCGAAGACGATCGGCTTGCCGCCCGGGTCGATGTGGTCGTGCCAGCGCGGGCCTACGATGCCGCCGGTGGGCGGCCAGGTGCGGATGTATACCAGTTCGTCGGGGGTGCTGCCGGCGAGGCCGGTTTCGGGGTTGATGCCGGCGTGCACGAGCAGGAATTGCGGCTCGTCGATGGCCAGCGGCAGGGCCTCCAGCCACGGCAGCAAGTCGGCGACGTGCGGCACCAGGTCGTGCAGCCGGTCGCCGCGGGTCTGTTTCAGGGTATCCGGGGGGCCGCCGGCGGCGATGGCACGCAGTTGCGGCAGCAGCCAGGTCTCGTGGTTGCCGAGCACCATCTCGGGGCGGGTGGCCCGGATCAGCCGCCACACGCCGAGCGGGTCGGGTCCGCGGGTGAAGGCGTCGCCGGTGAGCAGCAGGCGGTCGCGGCCGGGGGCGAACTCGACCGCGTTGAGCAGCTCTTCGAACTCGGCGCGGCAGCCATGGATGTCGCCCACGAAGATGGTGCGGCCGGGGCTGTCGCCAGTGGCGGCGGCGTGGTCGGGCGACGCCTGGGAGTCCATCGGACGGCTGCGGAAGCGCTACCGGCTGCCGGCGGCGGTTCGGGCGAGGATGAAGGCGCGCAGGGCCGGGAAGCCGGGCGCCAGCGGGGTGGCCTGCTTGGGGCGGTCGAGCAACGCCTGCAGGGGCGCCGGGATGGGGGGTGAGACGCCGGTGGCGCGCTGCACGGTCTCCGGGAACTTGCCGGGGTCGGCGGTGGCCGCCACCACGATCGGCGCGCGGATTGAGCCGACGGTGGCTCTCCGTGCGCGCAGGCGGCGGGCGGCGGCAATTCCTACCGCGGTGTGCGGCTCGATCAGGCGGCCGTATCGCTCGTGCACCTGGCGCATGGTGGCCACGGTTTCCTCCTCGCCGATGGCGCAGCCCTTGAGGTGGTTGCTGACGGCGGCGTGGTCGTGGTTCCAGCGCGCCAGGATGCGCTCGAAGTTGGACGGGTTGCCCACGTCCATGGCGTTGGACAGGGTGGCGACGCTGGCGCGTGGCAGCAGGGCGCCCGACTCCAGGTAGCCGGGCACCACGTCGTTGCTGTTGGTGGCGGCCCAGAAGCCGGCTACCGGCAGGCCCCACTGGGCGGCGTACACGGCGGCGGTGAGGTTGCCGAAGTTGCCGCTCGGCACGCAGATCAACGGCGGGCCGGCGGCGCGCAGGCGCAGCCCGGCGAAGATGTAGTAGTACGCCTGCGGCAGCAGGCGCCCGAGGCTGATCGAGTTGGCCGGGCACAGGCGCGCGGAGGACACCAGTTCGCGGTCAACCAGGGCCTGCTTCACCAGCCGCTGGCAATCGTCGAACGAGCCGCCAATCTCGACGGCGTGGATGTTGTCGCCGAGCGCGGTGAGCTGCTGCTCCTGCAGGCGGCTGATGCGCCCGGACGGGTACAGCAGCACCACCTCGATGCCGGCGCGGCGCCAGAACGCGCGCGCCACGGCGCCGCCGGTGTCACCGGATGTGGCGACCAGAACGACCACCGGTGCGCCGCCGGTCTCGGCGGCGAGCCGCCGCTCCAGAACGGTGGCCAGGAAGGCGGCGCCGAAGTCCTTGAACGCGCAGGTGGGGCCGTGATAAAGCTCCAGCAGCGCCATCTCGTCGCCGAGCCAACTCAGCGCCGGAGCAAACGGATACGACGCGGCCGCCACCTCGCGAGCAGCGGCTTGCCCACCGGCCCCGGTGCCGGCGCCGACGGGGCCGGCTGCGCCGCCGGCGTCTTCCGCTCCGGTGACGCCTGCAGCCGCGGACTTTCCCGCATCGGCCTCGCATGCCGCGGCGTGCCTTCCGTCCGAGTCCGCACCCGCCGCCCTGCCGGCAGCGCCGGAGGCCAGGTCGTCTCCCAACAGCGCCTCGGTCAGTGCCGCCGCGAGGTCGACGTACGGCGTGTCATCGGGCAGGCCGGCGATCACCTCGGTCAGGTCGGGCGGGGGGTACGGCTGGTACAGGCCGCCGCCGGGCGGCAGACCGGCCAGCAGTGAGTCGTTGAAGGAGAGCCGTACGCCGGCGTCTCGCGTGGAACACACTTGCATTGTCAACCTCCTCCGGTCGGGCGCCCGGTCAGCACTGCGCGGCGATGCGCGGGCCGGCGCGGCTGATTTCGGACACGTAGGCGGCGGCGGTGAGTCCGGCGTCCGCGAACGCCTGCCGCATTGCTTCCGCCACGGCGTGCGCCCGCGCCAGCGAGGCGGCGAGGGCGAATACCGCCGGGCCGGCGCCGGAAATCGAGCAGCCGATGGCACCGGCCTGCAGCGCCGCCTCCTTGACGGCGGCAAAGCCGGGGATCAGCACCGCGCGCACCGGCTCGGCGATAAGGTCGTGGAGCGAGCGGCCCATCAGGGCAAGGTCGCCGGCGTACAGCGAAGCCACCAGGGCTGCCAGGTTGCCCCACTGCGAGACGGCGTCGGCGAGCGGGATCCGCTTGCGCAGGATGCGGCGCGCCGCCTCGGTAGGGATCTCCACGTCGGGGCTGAGCAGCGCCACCGCCAGCCCGTCCGGCACCGGCAGGCGCACCAGGTCGAGCGGCGCGGTGCTGCGGATCAGCACGAAGCCGCCCATCAGGGCGGGCGCCGCGTTGTCGGCGTGGCCGGTTCCGGCCGCCACCTGCTCCGCGGCCAGCGCGCACGGCAGCAGCTCCTCCGCCGTCAGCGGGTCGCCGGCCAGGCGGTTGACCGCGCGCAGGGCGGCGGCGGCGCTCGCCGCCGAGCTGCCGAGCCCGGAGGCCAGCGGCATGCCCTTGTGCAGGACCAGGTCCACCCCGAACGGCTCGCCGAGCCGTTCCAGCAACCTGCCCGCCGCCACCACCGCCGTATTGCTGGCGTCGCGCGGCAGGCGCCCGCCGTCGCCGGTCACCTCCAGCAGGGCGACGCCGCGGCCGTCGCGGCGGTGCGCCTCCACGGTGTCGCCGGGACGTTCCACGGCGAAGCCGAGCACGTCGAACCCGGAGCCCACGTTGGCCACCGTGGCCGGGGCAAAGGCGGTCACGCGCCGCGGCAGGGCGGTCATCCGGCAACCTGCGTTGGAACCCGCCGTCGCTCCGGGAGTTGCGGAGCGCCCGGCTGGCAAGCGCCCTGAAACCGCCGGCTGCGGCGCCGCTCCCGGCGCAACCGAACTTGCCTGGGAGCCGGTCGCGAATCCGCCAAGCTCCCAGCGCCCCAAAACCGCCGCCGATCGGCGCCGCTGTTGGCCGATGCCGTCCGGTCGCCCAGGAGGCTGTCGCAATCCGGCAGCCTCCTGGGCGCGACGCACGAGCGTGTCGGGCATGGATGAGCCGGGAACAACGCGGCCAGCCGGGATGCATCGGCGCTCGAATGCCGCCGTAGGTTCACCACGGGCGGCTATTCCAGGAACGCGCGGTGGATTACCTGCAACGCGCGGCGTTCATCGGCGGCGGTCACGACCAGGGAAATATTGCGCTCCGACGATCCCTGGGCAATGGCGAGCACGTTGATGCCGGCGCCGCCGAGGGCCGCGAACAGCTTGCCGGCGATGCCGGGCGTGCCGCGCATGTTCTCGCCGATGATTGCGACGATAGCCAGGTCGCGGCGCAGGTCGAAAGTGTCGATGCGCTTGGTCTCCAACTCCATAGCCAGCTCGGCGTGCAGCGCGGCCAGCGCGCCGTCCGCCTCGGCCGCATCCAGCACCAGGCAGATGCTGTGCTCGGACGATGCCTGCGAAATCATCATTACGTTGACCGACGCCCCGGCGAGCGCGCCGAGCACGCGCGCCGCCATGCCGCGCGCGCCGATCATGCCGCCGCCCTCCACGTTGATCAGCGCGATCGAGTCCACCGACGCGATGCCGGTAATCGCCCGCCCGCGGTCGCTCGGCTGCTCGGAAATGCGGCTGCCCGGCTGCTCCGGCCGCAGGGTGTTCTTGATGAGGATCGGAATCGCCTGCTCCACCACCGGCACCATGGTGTAGGGATGGATCACGCGGGCGCCGAAGTAGGACATTTCCATCGCTTCCTGGTAGCTGAGCTGGCCGATCACGAACGCCTCGGGGACGTGGCGCGGGTCGGCGCTCAGCACGCCGTCGACGTCGGTCCAGATCTGCAGTTCGCCGGCATCCAGGGCGGCGGCGATCAGCGACGCCGTGTAATCGGAGCCGTCGCGGCCGAGCGTGGTGGTGACCCCGTCGGCGGTGGCGCCGATGAAGCCGGGCACCACGCAGGCGATCCCCGCCAGTGGCTGCAGGGCGGCGCGCACGCGCCGGTAGGTGGCCTCGAACTGTACCGTGGCGTTGCCGTGTGCGGCGTCGGTGAGGACCAGCTCGCGGGCATCCAGGAGGCGGGTCTCCAGGCCGAGGTCGGCCAGCAGGCGGCGGGCCACCGTGGTGCTGAGCCGCTCCCCGAAGCTCATCACCAGATCCAGGGTGCGCGGCGAACACTCGCGCAGCAGGCTGACGCCGTGCAGCACCTCGTCCAGCTCGGCGAGCAGCAGTTGCAGTTCGGTCAGGATGGCCGCCTGGCCGCGCGGCGGGCACAAGTCGCGCACCACCGCCACGTGACGCGCACGGATGCCCTCCACCCGTTCGCGCACGTCGCTTCCGGTAGCCGCCTCGCGCGCCGCGGCGATCAGCACGTCGGTGGTACCGCCTATCGCCGAGCACACCATCACCCCGCCGTCCGCCAACCGGGTACGGGCAACCCGCATCGCCTGCTGCAGCCGCTCGCTGTCCGCCAGGGAACTGCCGCCGAACTTCACGACTATCCCGCTCACCGTGTCACGCTCAATGCTTCCGTTGGCGGGCAAAGTACTCAAAAGCGAGCAGGAACGTCTCGCTCGACTCGCCGCGCGACGCCGCCGGCTTGGCGGTGCGCACGCGCGCGAATGAGCGCCGGGCATGCGCCAGAAGGTCGGGCAACTCCTCCCCCTGCAGTACCTTGGCGACCAGGCTGCCGCCCTCCCGCAGGTGATCGCGCGCCAGGCCGAGCACCGCCTCCACCAATTCCGCAGAGCGTGCCGCGTCCACCGCGTGATTGCCGCAGGTGGCAGGCGCCGCGTCGCTCAGGATCAGGTGGAAGCGCTGTCCGCGCAGCGCGCCGCGTAACTGCTCGCCGGCGAGGTCCGCCTGCAGCCAGCGCAACCGCGCATCGGCAGCGCCGAGCGCCGCCGGCCGCGGCACCAGGTCGACCGCCGTCACCGAACCGGCGGCGCCCACCCGGTCGCCCGCGTACAGCGCCCAACTCCCCGGCGCGGCGCCCAGGTCGAGCACGTCCATGCCGCCGCGCAGCAGCCGGTGGCGCCGGTCCAGTTCCCGGAGCTTCCACACCGACCGCGCCGGAAACCCGCTCGCCCGCGCCCGCCTGCTGTAATAGTCCGCACCTCCCCGCCGCGACCGGGCCATAGACGCCAGTGTACCCCGATGCGCTGGGCGGATTCACTCATGCGGTGCCGTGCGGTTGACATTGAGCGTGGAGACGGCGATACTACCGGCGATCCATGGCAAGCATGCCATGGGAGGAGATACAACTTAAGGTATCTCAGGCTACATCGGTATGACGGTAGCTGTGATAGGACGCATTCTTTCGAGCCCGGACAGTTTGAGTCTGCGTGCGGTCCGACGCACCTCCGTATTGAGCCGTTGGTGGTCGGAAGAGCTCGACTCGGTAAGACAAGAAAGGGCCCGCTCTAATGCGGGCCTTTTTTCAACTACCGTAGACCTTGCGACAGTTCTGTCCTTTGCGAACATGGGCGTCGGGGTAGATGTTGACGTGGCCATGACGTCGTATCTTCCAGATCGCCGTCGTGTTTGACACTATCTTCGAGCCGCTCGTACGCGAACCCGGAGTAACATCCCAGTGGAATCCTCTGACCAGCTGATGGCCGCGAATCTGCAAGACCTCTCGTCCATGCATGTCCCGTGCTCGTTCCCAGTCGAGTCCGTTCCTGTCCGCTCTTGACTTCTGCGGGCCATGGTTCCTATTGAACTGGTTCCGGCCATCAGGAGTGTCCAGATCATAACGGGTCCGGTGAGCAGAGAACACATGCAACGGGAGACACCGAGGATCTGACTCACGAGCAAAGTCGTTTGTCACGGCGATCCAATTCTCCATGGCCGATAGTGTCTCTTCCGCTTGTTCTGTATCGAACTCGTTTGGGTTGATCGTGTGGAAAAACGACTTGTATTGTACAAACTGAGATAGCGGAATATAGTCTCTCAGGGTCCGTTCTGGTCTAGGAATCTTCGGTACATATGTCTCATGTAACTGGATCACTCCTACGGGGTGACGATGCAGACGTACGTATAGATGCGTTGCTTGTTGCGGGTTTAGAGTGTGTATCCGAACGTCTCGACTCCGCCGATCTATTACAGGCCGAGGAACGGTCTTGTGCGGTTTAAGTGCCCAGTTTCTTATGCCAAGCGCTTCGGTCTCGGACCATGTGATCGACGCATTGCCGGTGGCCGACAGCGACAAGTCGCTAGGCGCAGGGATTTTCGACTCGGCAAACCATCGCAACAGGTGCTGCCTTACGTTCTCACAAAAGAATCCATTCCATCTCGACTTCAACCGGGAAGGAAGTTGCGAGATCGGGCCGTTCTGGTCTATCCAATCGTCGACTCTCGCGGATTCGTCGGCGGTGAGCGTCGCCATGACATCGGCTTTGAACTGTTTCCTCCAATCACTCTGTAGTTCCAAGGTAGCAGGACTAATGAGCAGTTGGTCATCCGGCCTTTCGGATGGTTTGGCGCTCCCCCTCACGACATCCCAGACGTAGCGCGCCCCGCTGGAATAGTCGAGTGCCGCTCTCCACAGATCAGGCCGTATACGACACCTCCCTGTAATTTCGATAGCCGCGATAGACGGTTGTGAGAGCTGAACAATCTCCAGCAGCTCAACCATTGGCGGGAACACCGAACGATCCAGACGAAGTATATCGTCGTTACGTAGGACAAAGTCGGTAAAGCTGGTAGCTCCGTAAGCCGTCTCGTCGAAGGTGCCGCCGGTTAGATCTAGCAGTCTGTTCTTCAGGACCGCAGTCGTCATCCTGTTCCAATCAGGCTTTCCGGAGCTGCGAGCTTGCTCGTAAGCGCTTACTATCAACCTCTGAGCTTCTTTCATGACTTCACCAAGTGAACTCGATTGTACTCCGCGAGGGCGATCCGTACCAGTGGCGTGATACAAGTGACAAGGGTGAAAAGCGGTGTGCAGTACGGGGCCGGCCGGACACGAGCCGCGGCGAGACGCAGGACATGTTGCCGACATCGGCTATATTGCCGATTCTGTTTCAGGATGTCCGCGTCGACGATCGAGCCGACCGAGTTCCCGTCTGAGTCCACAGCCGAATCGCCGCTGGTGCGGCGGCTGCTGGCCAGGATCGAACGGGCCGTTACCACGCCGCTGCCGCCGGAAGGCCTAGCGCTGGACGGCGCCGCCGCTCTGGCAGCGGAGATCGAAGCGCCCGGCCGTGACCTGCTCGCGCTGGGCGGCAAGCGCTGGCGGCCGCTGCTGTTGGCGCTGAGCTGCCGGATGTGCGGCGGGCCGGAGGATGCGGCCGTTGCGCTGGCGCCGGTGGTGGAGCTGGCGCACAACGGCAGCCTGATCATCGACGACATCGAGGACGGCGCCGATCTGCGGCGGGGCGCCCCGGCGGCGCACCTGCGCCACGGCCTCGACCTGGCGATCAACGCCGGTAACCTGCTGTACTTTCTGCCGGCCGGCTACGTGGCGGCGGCCGGGCTCGATGCCGCCATCGAGCTGCAGGTGCACCGGCTGTACGGGAAGGCGATGCTGCGCCTGCACTACGGGCAGGGGCTGGACATCCTCTGGCACCGGGAGCCGGACCGCTTACCGGCGATCCCCGAGTACTTCACCATGTGCCGGGCCAAGTCGGGGTCGCTGGCCGGCCTGGCGGCCGCGCTCGGGGCAACCGCGGCGCGCGCGCCGGCCGCGGTCACCGACCTGCTCGGCGAGGCCGGCGAGGAGTTCGGCGTGTGTTTTCAGATCATCGACGACGTGCGCAACCTCACTACCGGCAACCCCGGCAAGCGCCGCGGTGACGACTTGGTCGAGGGCAAGAAGAGCCTGCCGGTAATCCTGTACTGCAACCGGGACGCCGCCGCCCGGCGGCGCATGGTGGCGTTGCTCGCGGCCTGCTCGGCGACCGACTCGGTGGCCGCGGCCGGGGACGCGGTGGAGGAGGCAATCGCCCTGATGGCAGACGCCGGCGTGATCGAGGAAGCACACAACATGGCGCGCCAGCGGTACCGGGAGGTCGTGGGGCGCCTGCAGGCGCACCCCGGCCTCGCCGCCGGCGACGGCTGGCAGGCACTGCGCGACCTCACGAGTACGCTGATCGGTTGAGCGGCGGCCCGTCCCGCGCCGCTGCCGGCGCGCTCGGCCTGATGTGACATCGGTGGGCGGTGCCGCGGCGGTGCCGCGTTGCCGCCATCCTCAGCCGCCGCGTGCGCCCCGGCACGACGGCGCCGTGGCCGCATACCGGTACGCCGGCAAACCGCTGACCACTGTCATCGGGTGTCATCGGGCGTACGCCGCGGCTCAACGCGGCCGTGCCGGGCCGGGTGACGCGGCCGGCCAACCGCCGCGGCCACGCCGCCGGTTTGCCTCCGCCTCCGGCGGCCGGGTACTCTTTGCGTGATGGCCTACCGGCGCCGGCAGTTGCTCTCCTACCGCTACTACAACGCCACCGTGGCGCTGATCATCGCCAACGTGGTGGTGTTCCTGTTGCAGTTCGCCAGCCGCGGCCTGGTGCGCGAGTTGGCCCTGATCCCTCCGGAGGTGGTTGGCGGGCGCTGGTGGACCCTTGTCACTTACATGTTCGTGCACTCCACCGGCTCGCTGTACCACATCATCTTCAACATGCTCGGGCTGATGTGGTTCGGCACGCCGGTGGAGCGCGAGATCGGCAGCGACGAGTTCCTGGCCCTGTACCTGAGCACCGGCGTGGCGGCCGGGCTGTTCGCGATGGTATTGCAGATCCAAGTGCCGGTGGCGATCATCGGCGCTTCCGGGGCGCTGTTCGCGGTCATGCTCACGTTCGCCACCCTGTTTCCGGAAGCGGTGATCTACGCCTGGTTCGTACCGCTCAGGGCGCCGGTGGCGGTGCTGATCTTTGCCGGCATCGCGGTGATCGGCACCATGACCGGCTTCGCGCCCGGCGTCTCCCACCTGACCCACCTCGGGGGCCTGGTGGCCGGCTTCCTGTACGTCTGGTTGCGCATCGGACGCAACCCGCTGGACGCGTTCTTCCGGCGCTGATGGGCTACCTGCGCGCCACCGCGGCACTCTGCACGCTGTTCCTGCTCGGCGTGCTCGCACCCACGCAGCCGGCGGCGCAGACCGACGGCCCGCGCGAGCGTACGCTGGTGGTGGCCTACCCTCCGCAGCAGTTCTCGCTCGATCCGCTGCACACCTTCTCCACCACCGAGGCGCAACTGTTCACCGCCGTGTACGAGGGCCTGGTGGCGTACGATCCGATCACCCTCAACCCGGTGGCCGGGCAGGCGGAGCGCTGGGAGATTTCCCGCGACCGGCGCATTTACACGTTCTACCTGCGGCCCGACGCGCGCTTCTCGAACGGCGATCAACTGCGCGCGGAGGACTTCCGCCAATCGTGGCTGCGCATTCTCGACCCCGGCGCCGCCGCCGAGTACTCGTTCCTGTTCGACGTGATCGAGGGCGTTGCCGAGTATCGCTCCGGCGAGCTTTCCGACCCGAACCAGGTGGGCATTCGTACGCTCGGCGACAAGGTGCTGGAGGTGGAGCTGGCCGAGCCGGCGGACCACTTCCTGAAGGTGCTTGCGCATCACAGCTTCTCCGCCATCCACTCCGGCTATATCGGCGCGCTCAACTGGGACCGCGCCGGCCAGATGATCGGCAACGGGCCGTTCCGGGTCACGTCGTGGACCGACCGGGAACTGCGCCTGGAGCGCAACGAGTACTATTGGGGCCGATCCCAGGTGGAGCTGGACCGGGTAGTCGTGCGCTTCTACGAAGATCCGCAGGAGATCACCCGGCGGTTCCTCGCAGGCGAGATTCACTGGGCGAACAACTGGGCCAACTCGGCCGAGCTGCGGCCCTACCTGGTCGCCAACCCGCTGTTTGCCACCACCTATTTCTATTTCCGCAGCGATCGCGAGCCGTTCGACGACGAGCGCGTACGCAGCGGCCTGGCGCTGCTGCTGCCCTGGCACCAGATTCGCAGCCCGGAGACGGCCTACTTTCCGAGCGACACGCTGGTGCCCGACATTGCCGACTACCCCGAAGTAGTCGGCATCCGCGAACAGGACATCCGCCGCGGCCTGCAACTGCTGAGCAAGGCCGGCTACGGCGGCGGCCGCGGGCTGCCGCCAATCAACATCAAGGTCGCCGCCGGCGGCGTGCAAGTGCGCCGCGTGGCCGAGATCATGCAAGAGGCGTGGGAGGGCCAGCTCGGCGTCGAGGTGGCGGTGCAGGAGTTTCCCTACCGCGACTTGATCGAGGAGGTCCGGGCCGGCGACTTTATCCTCGCGCACCAGACCTGGGTAGGCGACTTCGCCGATCCGCTCACCTTCTTGCAGATGTGGACGCGCTCGAGCAACCTCAACGACGCGGGCTACTTCAACCGCCAATACGACCGCATGGTGACACGCGCCCTGCGGACCGGCGGCAGCGAACGCCTGCCGGCGTTGGCGAGCGCGGAGGCGATGCTGCTCGAGGAGGCGGTGATCCTGCCGATCAGCCACATGGTGGCGTTCAACCTGGTGAGCCGGGGCCGGTTGGACGGGTGGTATCCGAACGCGCTCGACATCCACCCGTTCCGCTTCATCCGCTTCAAGAGGCTGGAGGGCCCGCGCGGCGTGGCCGGCGCACCGCCTCCCGCCCCGGCCGGCTAGCGCCCCGAAACCGCCGCCTGCCGGCGCCGCCCTTGCCCTAATCGCCTTCGCTGCCGGCGGGCTGCCCCGGTGCCGGGTTCGCAGCACGCTGCGCGGAGCGTCCCGGCGCGTTTGCGAACCGCTCCAGGAAGGCGAGCAGGCGCGCCCGGAACAGCACGCCGGTCCCGAACAACGCCAGCGCGATGGCCATCACGATGCCGGCGAACAGCCAGCGCTGCTCGGCCGCCGCGTCGCCCATCACCACGCTGCCCACCACCCCCGGCAAGCGGCCCACGGTGGCGATCACCAGGAACAGGCTCAGGCGCATCCGCGACAGGCCGGCCACGTAGCACAGCACGTCCTTGGGTATGCCGGGGATGAGAAAGAACAGGAAGAAGGTGATGGTTGCGCGCGGCGACGACGCCATCTGCTGCAGCCGCTCGAGCTGTTCGCCGCGCAGGATGGCGCGCAGGAATTCGATGCCCAGGAGCCGGGACGCCAGGAATGCGACCGCCGAGCCGATTGCGCTGCCGGCCACGGTGAGCGCCAGGCCGCCCGCGATCCCGAACAGGTAGCCGCCGGCGATCTGCGGCACCTCGCCGGGGATGGCGAACACGATGATCTGCAGCGCCTGCACGGCGACGAACACCAGCGGTGCGACGGCACCGAATCCGCCCACCCATTGGCGCAACTCCTCGGGCCGGGTGGCGATGGTCCAGATCTGTTCCCGGAACAGCAGGATGACCGCAAGCATGGCCGCGAACAGCAGGGGATAGGCGGCGAGGGCCAGGAGGCGGTGAGCAGAGGGAGCAGAGCGCGCTCGGCGTGGACGTTTGGCGGGCATCGGTTGCACTCCAGTATAAACGCTTGCGGTCGATTCGTTTGCAACCTGGTAACGGTGTCGTTATATTCCCCCGTGATGTTGACGTTGTGTGCCCGAGCCCGATTCGGGCCAGGCAGTTCGCCGGGCATGACGGCGAACCGTACCGGCACCCCAACGCCCGAGATCAGGCATCTCCACTTGGCTACCGGATCGGCCGCAGTCTTCCCGCCAGCCCGGCAGGTGCGTGCCGCCGCGGCTGCCACGCCGAAGCCGGCGGCCGACGGCGCCGCCGCAGGCGAGGCTGCGCCGGCCGCCGTCCCGGAGAAGCAGCCTGCCGGCACGCGCTCGAAGCCGCACTCCTCCGGCACGGCCAAGCCGGTGAAGACCGCCGAGAGCGTTGCTGCCACCCAGACCGCCGGCGCCACCCCGAGCGCTGGTGCGGCCAACACGGATGGCGCCGCGAAGTCCACGAAATCCGCCAAGAGCGCCGGTGCGGCCAAGCCCACAAAGGCGACCAAGCCCCCCGCCGCCGCCAACAGCGCCGGCACGGGCAAGGCGAACGGCGAGGCCGCCGCGAGCGGCACGGACACCGCCAAGGCCAACGGCGCCGCGGCCAAGACGACCAGGACTTCCAAGGCCACTGCCCGGACCACCAGGACCACCAGGAGGACCACCAGGACCTCCAAGGCCGCTTCCAACGGGTCCGCCGCCAAGACGACGGCCAAGCCGCGGAGCCGCAAGCGGGCCACGGTGCGCCGCCCCCGCCTGCAATACAAGGTCGGCCAGCAGCTCGTCTATCCGCTGCAGGGCGTGGGCCAGGTGACCACCATCGAGGAGCGTCCCTTCCGCGACGACACGCTGCTTTACTACGTGGTCTACCTCGAAGTTTCCGACATGACCATCATGGTGCCGGTCGAGAAGGCGGACGAACTCGGCATCCGCGCCATCGTGCCGCGCCCCGAGGCCAACGGGGCCCTGCGCCTGATCGGCGAGGACTACGAGCCGATCCCGACCGACTGGAAGCTGCGCTACCAGATGAACCTCGACCTGCTCAAGGCGGGCTCGGTAAGCGATATCGCCACCGTGGTGCGCGCCCTCTACCATCGCAGCCGCATCAAGGAGCTGCCGATCCTGGAGCGCAAGCTGTACGACAATGCGCGCTCGCTGCTGGTGGACGAACTCTCGTTTTCGCTCGGCAAGGACAAGGACACCATCCAGGAGATGATCAACTCACGCCTGGAAGCCGGCGTGAAGCCGTAGCGTTCAGCGCTCGCACCGGGCACGGTCGCGGTCGATGAACCGGGTCACCTCGGCGGGCCCGCCACGGCGTCACCGCCGACCCTGGAAAAGGACGCTGGACCGCATGGCGGAGCGCGTCGGACGCGCCCTGCCGGCGGTATCGGAACTGGCCGAGCAGCGGCGCGATCCGTTCGTCGTGCTGGTGTCGACCATCATCTCGCTGCGCACCAAGGACGAGGTCACCGGACCGGCGTCGCGCCGCCTGCTGGCCCGAGCACCCGCCCCGCGCGAACTGGCCGCGCTGCCGGAGGCGGAGATCGCGTCGTTGATCTACCCGGCCGGTTTCTACAATACGAAGGCGCGCCAACTGCGCGAAGTCGCCGCGATCCTGGTACGCGACCACGATGCCGCGGTGCCGGACGCGTTGCCCGCGCTGCTGCGCCTGCCCGGCGTGGGGCGCAAGACCGCCAACCTGGTGCTGGGGCTGTCGTTCGGCATCGAGGCGATCTGCGTGGACACCCACGTGCATCGCATCTGCAACCGCCTGGGCTGGGTGGCCACGCGCGAGCCGGACGCCACCGAACTGGCGCTGGCGCGCGTGCTGCCGAAACGCTACTGGATTCCGATCAACGCCATCATGGTGAGCTTCGGCCAGCAGGTGTGCACCCCGCAGAGCCCGCGCTGCTCGGTGTGCCCGGTGCGTGGCGGCTGCGAACGCCGCGGCGTGACCCGTCACCGCTGAACGCAAGCCGTCCGCGCGCCAGCCAGAGCAGCCCCTGGCGCCACCCCGCCTGCATTCGAGGTGCGACGCCGGAATTTCGCCACGAGCTGCTGGATAGCGCCCCAAACAGCCGCCCGCCGGCGCCGCTTTAGGCCGAAGTTCCAGAGGGGATGAGCGCACTTAATTCTTTGCTACTGAGATAAT
>JAPPGB010000068.1 GCA_028821475.1 Spirochaetaceae bacterium | reverse complement strand
GCGCCGACGGGACTTTCACCCGCAAGTTCAGCAGATAGCCTCGCTGCACCCCCCCAACTTTTTCAAACCGAGAAACCGAGAAACAACTAACCGCTCGGGCTGATCGCCCCGTACGCGAAAGCGCGCACACCGTCGCCTTCACCACAGCCGTAGCTGTCGGTGGCACCGGCTCCGTCCATCGCCGAACCGGCATGCGGGCCGCCCCCACCCTTCCCGGCGGCGAGGGCAGCCGTCCCGGATCGCTGTCCGCGACTGACTGCCCGCAAAACCCACCGCCGGCGTGGCCGGCCATCCAGACTCACTGCTGCTCAGACCACCGCCACGCGTGGCGGTGTAACGCAGATCCCGACGTAGATCTAGAGAAGAAGGCGGTTCGAATGATACTCAAAGAGCCGCACGCGCGCGCAGCGTGAACCCGCTGAGTCACACGCCGCGCGCGTCACACATTCGACTCTGACTGGCCGCCTGCGTTGCGGGCGCGAGAGTAGCCAGGGAGCGGTAATCCGCTACGCAATACTCTCGAGAATCCACATACGGAGGAACGTATGAATATTGTACAGATTACCAGGACCCTCGCGGTTGCGTTGGTTCTGGTCCTGACCGCAACCGGCCTGTGGGCCGCTGGCGCAGAAGAGGAGCCGGCAGCCGCTGCCGACAAGAAGTATGTGACCGACCCCTCCACCGGCAAGGTGGTGGTGGCGCCAGAGTATGGCGGGAAAATAACCTTCGCCCGAAAAGACGAGCCGGCGGGTCCTGACACCGTGATCAGTGGTATGTGGGCGCAAGCCTACGTCGCTGGCGTTAATGAGAAGCTCGCCTGGCCGGACTGGGCAACGCCTAGGGACGAATTTGACTTCGTGTATCACAACGTTCCAACTAACACGATAGGGAGTCTGGCGGAAAGCTGGTCGCAGCCCGACCCACTGACGTATATCGTCAAAGTCCGCCAGGGCGTTTACTGGCATGATAAGCCACCGATGAACGGTCGGGAGCTGATTGCCGACGATATCGTATATAACTATCACCGTATTACGGGTACGGGCAGCGGTTTCACCGAACGTAGCGAATGGGCCCAGGCACTCAAATCTGTGCCACTCGAATCGGTAACGGCCACCGACAAATGGACGGTTGTTTTTAAGCTGAAGTCGCTACACCTCGATGCGCTGGCTGCTATCCTCGACGGCACGATCGCTTGGATATATCCCCCCGAGGTAATCAAGGAACACGGGGACGTTACGGATTGGAGGAACCTGGTCGGCACCGGACCCATGATGCTGACTGACTTGGTGGAGGGCAGCTCTATCACCTGGGAGAAGAATCCTGACTACTGGGGCTACGACGAAAAATACCCGGAGAACCGCCTGCCGTATATTGACCAGTTAAGGGCCCTGTTTATGCCAGAAGACCCAACGTATCTGGCGGCACTGCGCACGGGTAGGATTGATTACATAGGTCCGATCAGCGGCAACGCAATCATGAGTCACGACCAGTTAGAGAGCCTCAAGAGGACCAACCCCGAACTCGTGATATATCCGTATATCGATCGGTCGGATAATGCTATTGGTATGAACACGCAGAGGCCGCCCTTTGACGACATCAGGGTGCGCAAGGCAATGCAGATGGCACTAAACCTCGAGGAAATTAACGACGGCTTGTATGGAGGTTTTGCAGATATGACACCTCAGGGGGTGATAAACCGGTCTTTAACATGTTGCGTCACCCAATTTGAAGATTGGCCGGAAGATGTCAAGAAGGGCTTTATGTATGACCCGGCAGGGGCCGAGAAGCTGCTTGATGAGGCTGGGCTTCCGCGCGGCGCCGACGGCATTAGATTTAAGACCGAGTTGATGCACCTCGTGTTTAGACCTTTGAGCTATGTAGAATTACTCGCTTCATACTGGAATGAGATTGGCATTGATGTAGAGATTGATTCACCACCAGTACCTTCCTTTGCTTCTAGAAGAGGTGAGAGGGATTTCGAAATGATCAGTGCGGAAGCGGCCATGCGGTGGAACGTATTGGTATTAGAATCTCGCTATCTACCGACCACATCATATAACAGCGCCAATGTCAACGACCCGGTTTATACAGCCATGCATGAAGCCGCCGCAGCCGCTACCACCATCGAGGAGTATAACAGCATAATTAAAGAGTTGGATCAGTATGGGATAGAGAGGTTCTGGGAGATATGGGGTGGTATGGCCCCACAGTATGTCGCGATCCAGCCGTGGCTCGTCGGTTTTAGCGGTGAAACGATGTTGGGAACGGGTCAATATACCACCATCTTCAGCCGCCTCTGGGTTGATAGTGAGCTGAAGGAAGCAATGGGTCATTAGGGGTTTTGAGCAACCGACAAGACTGCATTCCAGCCGGGGCAGGACCGGCCGTACCAATTACCCGGTTCGGGTACGTATTGATGCCACAGTTCGTGTTGGGTAACCGCACGATAGCTGCGTGGTGTATAAGGCCCTGCCGCTTTGTCAGGCACAGGACTGCAAGGTGGGGGCATCCAGAGGGTCGAGCAAGCACAGGAGCCTGAACATAAAGGAATGTATGCAGCCCCGAAATATGACCCCCGGCGAACGATGCTGTCCGGGACCTTTTGGTGTGCCGAGCACGTAAACCCTATTGCGAGGCCGAAGCTCTTCGTGAAGAAACGGGTACATGCAGCGAAGAGACACTACGGGGTAGGGGACCAAGCGACTGTGCAAGGAATGCAGGGACAAAGTCGGGAAGGACCATCTCCCAGCAGGGGCTGGCAGCAACCTGCAGGGACCTGTCGTATAAGGCATCAAGCTGAAGTCGGCAGGAGGGATTTGGTCTGGCGCCTGAGCCAGTATGAGCTATGAAGGAGGGGTAACGCCCTCTGACGTGACGCTCGACGTCACGCTGCAACGGGTAACGACCGGCGCAGGCGAAGGGGCTCTCGGTGCATGTCGGATGCCTGACGGGCACACGCCGGGGCGCTGTACCCGGGTAACGTGAGAAGTCGCAGCGGGCATCGAGCCGGTGGTATAACCGGCGGGGTTAGGGGCGTATGCGTGCCAGCGCTTGAGCTTCGGCCCCGTCGGGAAGGTCCATCGGGGAAAGTGGGCATGGCCGCCAACCGGACTCGAGAAATCCGACCGTCCGGGATGAGAGGGGGGCTTCGCGGAAACGTGGACTATGGTGGAACTAGGATCCTGCCTCGCAATCGAAAGAGCGGGGTGGTTATGAATCTCTGCCTACGGCTGCGCGCGCCGCGATTCTACCCGGCCACCCCTTGTGGTTGACCTCAGGGAAAGAGGGAGCTGGAGGGCTCAAGCTCAAGCCCCCCAGTTTTCCCATACTCCTCAAATAATGAGAGGAGCGCTTTCATACTGTCATTCCGGGCGGAGACCCGGAATCCAGAAAACGCAACCATTTGAAATTTCGCTGGATTCCGCCTTTCACCGGAATGACGGGAGCCTGCCCCGTACCTGATACTGGGTTGGGATATATACCGCAATGACCAAAGACGGGTGGCAATGACGGGGTACATCGCAATGAGGAGTGTGATATGAGAGCCTATATAATCAGGCGGTTATTGCTGATAATCCCCACCCTGTTTATATTGAGCATCCTGGTCTTTCTCTCGGTCCGCTTCATCCCGGGCGATGTAATAGATGCAATGTTGGCTCAGATGGAAATGTACGTGGGGATTGACCGTGAAGCTCTTGAGCGCCGGCTGGGATTGGACGTGCCTGTCTACGTGCAGTATGGACGCTGGATAGGAAATATTTTCCGGCACGGTAGCCTTGGCGAATCACTGATGGGCCGTGGGGCGGTGGAGGAGAAGATAATAGATAGACTGCCGGTAACCATCGAGCTTGGTGTCATGGCAATCGTAATCGGGCTCTTGATAGCGCTTCCAGTCGGCATCTACTCGGCGATTCGCCAGGATACGGCGGCCGACTACGTGGGGCGCTCCGCGGCCATCATCGGCCTGGCAACGCCTAACTTCTGGCTGGGAACTATGGTCATGATCTTCCCGGCAATCTGGTGGGGCTGGGCGCCACCGCTGGAGTGGGTTCCTTTCACCGAAGACCCGCTGGGAAATCTCGGGGTGTTCATCATTCCCAGCCTGATTCTGGGGACGGCCTCGGCTGCAGCCACAATGCGGATGACGCGCACCATGATGCTGGAGGTGCTCAGGCAGGACTACATCAGGACGGCCTGGTCCAAGGGTCTCAAGGAGAGGGTAGTTATTATGAGACACGCCGTCAAGAATGGCCTCATCCCGGTAGTTACCCTGGTCGGCCTGCAGTTGCCTCTGCTGGTAGGCGGCTCCGTTATCATGGAGAACATATTTGCCCTGCCGGGGTTAGGTCGTCTCATGCTGGATGCACTCAATAACAGAGACTACCCGGTTGTCTCCGGAGTAAACTTGGTTTTCGCCACGGCGGTTGTAGGGATCAATCTAATTATCGACCTGATTTATCCTTATTTGGACCCCAGGGTACGATACAGATAAAGGGGGAAATCGGGGATATGAGTGACGCCACAGGGATACCATCAGCAGAAATTGCGCCAAAGAGACGTACCGCTCTGGCTAATTTATTGAGCAGACTGTGGAAGGAGAAGCCACTGGGTACTGTCAGCGGGATTATCATATTGATATTGATTTTTGTGGCTATCTTCGCCGATGTTCTGGCCCCTTACGGCTTTCTTGAAGTACACCTGGCAGACAGGCTTCAGGGCTCATCAGCCCGGTATCTGCTGGGTACCGACCACTTGGGGCGAGACTACCTGAGCCGCCTTATCTACGGTGCTCGTCTTTCGATAGTTGTCGGTCTAGCGGCGACCAGTCTCAATGTTGTGGTGGCGGCCCTCATAGGCGGCACTTCAGGATTTTTGGGCGGCAAATTTGACCTGGCAGTGCAGAGATTTGTCGACGCCTGGATGTGTTTCCCGGGATTGCTCATATTGTTAACGATAATGTCCCTGGTGGGGCGGGGTATACCACAGATAATAGTGGTCCTGGGGGTAACAGGAGGCATCGGCGGCTCAAGAGTAGTCAGAGGCGCCGTTATTGGCGTAAAAGAGAATGTGTATTTTCAGGCGACGGAGTCGATTGGCTCTTCAAAATGGAGAGCATTTATCCGACATGTCCTACCCAATATTATGCCTACCGTAATCATCATATTCAGCATCAACATCGGGGGGGTGATTATCAGCGAGGCGTCCTTAAGCTTCCTGGGATTCGGTCTGCCGCCGAGTGTACCCAGCTTGGGTGGGATGCTCAGCCGGGAGGGGCGTGAGTTCATGGAGGTGGCGCCACGGCTGGCGCTCTTGCCCGGTCTTTGCCTGACTGTTGTCGTTTACTGTCTCAACATGTTCGGCGACGCCCTGCGGGACCTCCTCGACCCGCGGCTGAGGGGCGGTGGTAGTCTCGGTGCCGGAGCCGCCGGGTCGGTCTAAGGAGAGCGCGCCTGCGGCGGCCTCGGGGCCACGCGCCTGCTGCGGGGCCGTGCATTCCACCGAGCAAGGCAAGGTGCGACGGGTCGGCCCCAGATGTCTTCCCGCTCGATCACCCCGACGCGGGCATCCTTCGGCTTCGCCACCGCCGCGCCCAGCCGCAGATCCTTGATGACGACCGGGAACCCCGCGGGTTCACACCGGATGAGCGGTGCCCTCCACCCGTGGCGCCATCCCTGCCGCCACGGGTGTGCATGCGCCGGCGGCAGTTCCGGAGGCGCGCCCGGAACGCGGCCACCCAGGTCGACGAGCGCCGGCTGTGCATGGGCGTGACGTGGCCGGTCAGCTCGAAGCGGCGCCTGGGCACCGCGTCACCGCAGACCGAGTCGCCGAAGTGTACTGAGTTAGGTGGTCCCGTAGAGCTGGGTCCGAGACGCGCGCCAGGTGTTGACCCGGGCGACCGTTGGCATGTCGGTCGACTCCACTATCCTCGCAATTGCCAGCGGCGTGGGTGCTGGCGGCTGTGGACCGCCAATACCACGATGTCGTCCCCCGCGAGGCGGAATTAGACGGCGTAAGGAAACCGTTCGAAGATGGCTCGCCGCGTTTCCCTGTGTACCCGCGGGTACATCAGCGGGTTAGGTCGCGTGTGTCACGTCGTGACACCCGAGAACATGAAGACACTCAGCGCAATTGATGCGGCGCAGTGTTTTCGGGGTGGTGACAATCCGATCGATTGTCTGTTCCAGCGCTGCTCGGAACTCGGCACCGAGTCCCTGCCGCCGGCCCTCGTACCAATCTCGCGTCTCAACAGCCTCCGCGTCAGCTTGCGGCCGGAACCTGACGCGACGCCTCACTCGCGATCCAGTAGCTCCCGCCGCACTTCATCCCACGGCACGGCAGAATCTGGGCCCTCGAGGTGTTCCCTCCATCGCCGATCGAGTTCAGCGGCCTCCTCGGGGCTCAGCTCCAGTTCGGCCTGGCGTTCGTCGGCAGAAAGGCTGTCCCAAAGAGCCATCGCGAGTTCGGCTCGCTCGCCCGGGGGAAGTTTCACGAGCTCAGAAAACGAACGAGACGACATATTATGAATCTTCGCATCGGACGCGGAATTCGGCAACGAGCTCGCTGCTGATGTTACGGTCGATCGGAGAGGTCTCTGTCACACGGAGAATGCCTGAGCGGCGTGTGAGCCTATCCGACGCGGTCCTCCGCGCGCACGCAGGTCGGCGTCACCGCGCCATAGGAGGGCAAGAAGCGTGCGGCTGTCCTGTGGACAGCTTGCGGCGCGCCCCCAGGGAGTTGTATTACCGCATCGCGCCATGAAACTGGCCCAACCAGCGCGCCAGCTATTCACCCGGGCAAACTATCGCCGAAGCGGCGCGACCAGGAAACTTCGCGGCCGTCAGCCCGTCGGCTCAACGCAGCACTTGGGAATGTTCTCGATCGACCACCGACCTCCGAGAGTTAGAGGCCGCCGGGTACGCCGATAACGCTCGACAATAATAACAAGCTACGTTACTATTCGTAAGTGATCCGAAGCTTCCGCGACGCGGAAACCGAGAAGGTGTTCCGGCGAGATCCGTCGCGGCGGCTTCCGCCCGATCTGCAGCGCCGAGCGCACAGGAAACTTCTGGTCCTGGACGCAGCAGACGTTTTGGACGAGTTGCGGATACCCCCCGGGAATCGATAGGAACGGCTCTCAGGAGATCGGGGCGGGCAATACAGCATCCGCATCAACGATCAGTGGCGGATCTGCTTCCGGTGGAACCGGGGCGACGCCTTCGATGTGGAGATCACGGACTATCATTAAGGAGCGAGACATGGCAAGGAAGGCCCACCCCCCGATTCACCCTGGCGAGATCCTGCTACAGGAGTTTCTGGAGCCGGTGGGACTCAGCCAGTATCGGCTTGCGAAGGACATCAGCGTTCCCCCTCGGCGGATCAACGAGATCGTGCATGGCAAGCGGGCGATCACGGCTGATACCGCGCTGCGGCTCGCGCGCTATTTTGGCACCACCGAGCGCTTCTGGCTTAACCTGCAAACGCGCTACGTGCTCGAGGTGGAGAAAGCACGACTGAAGGGACGCCTCAGTAAGGAAGTGGTGGTACTGCGAGAGGCGGCACCGACAGCACAGGCGTATTCCGGAAGCGGAACTTCCTGAACACCTGAGTTGCAAGACGGACTACGCGCGACGGCCCACGTCACGACGAAGGGGCCTTGGGGCACATTAGTCCTGACAGCAGTGGGCCCGATCTTCATCCACCGCTGGCGAGATGCTCGCCGCCACCTGGTCCAGTCCGCCGCAAACCCCCAGTAGGTAGCTCGTCGATGCGCTGGGCAGCGACTGGGAGGAGACCAAGGCGATGATCGCTGGCGAGTGCCAGCGTGGGCTGGCGGAGCGCGAGCCCTGGAGTTCCAGTCATACCTGCCGGAGGCACTGCCGCGGCCGTTGGAGCATTTCATCGACGCCGTTGTGCGCGGCGCCGCTGTCAACGCGCCCTGTCGTTGCGCGGCGTGCCGGGAGCGTTGCGCATGACGGCGCGGCCCTTCGACCGGGGAGTCAGGTAACCACGGGAACGAGATGATATGATTGCGGGAGTGGGGAGGACGCGTGGGCCACGTATTTGCGGGGCTGGAATTGAGCAATCCCCGGCGCCCCGACTTCGTACCGGTACAGGTGGACGCGCTGGTTGATACGGGGGCCCTGATGCTGTGCATTCCGGAGCACGTGGCACGGCAGCTCGACCTCGAAACGGAATCGGTGCGGGAGGTATCGGTCGCGGACGGCAGGACGGCGACCGTACCCTACGTCGGGCCGCTGAAGGTCGCCTTCGGCAAGCGGTTCTGCTACGTCGGCGCGCTGGTGATCGGCGACGAAGTGTTGTTGGGGTCCGTTCCCATGGAAGACATGGACTTGGTCGTGAACCCCGGCCGCCGGCAGCTCACGGTCGATCCCGCCAGTCCCAACGTGCCTCACGCCCGCGTGAAGCGCCACGCCACCACGCCTGCTACCGTCACGGGGACCGGTGTTGAACCGTGGCCGGGACGTCTACGTCGTCGACCATGACTACACTCAATTCGTCGATTCCTTCGAAGCCACAATCGGTGGTCACCAGGTGATCGGCGCGGACCTGCAGGGCCGTGGCGAGTATCACGGAGTCGATGGTGAGCACTCGAACCAGCCGGTGCGCACCATGTCGGAGTGCAGCACCACGGCGGTGATGTCGTCGGGCCGCAACTCGCCCGGCCAGCCGCGCACGCCGGCGTAGCGGAAGCCGTGGAAGGTGAAGCGCGGCTCCCACTCCTCGGGGCCGCCGCCATGGGCAAGGTAGCGGTCGGTGGCCTGGGCGGAGCGCAGCGGGCGCACCCCCAGCTCGCCGTTCTCCAGCACCTCGGCGTGGCGCACGGTCACTTCAGTGCCCGCCGGCACCTCGGTGCCCGGCTCTGCCGCCAGGCGAATGCGCACCCCGGCCCACCAGGTTCTGGCCGAAGTCGACGAGGGTCTCGCCGAAGGGCGCGCGCCAGATCGACACGGGAGCCACCTCCTGGACGGCGCGCACCGGCGGTACCGCCGCCGGCGTGAGGGTGGCCAGGTCGTGCTCGATCACCTCGACCGGCTGCCAGCCGCCGGCGTCGTAACCGGGCCGCGACCAGCCGCCCAACTCGAGCCGCGCATCGTAGGTTTCGCCGTCGTAGAGGTCGGAGCCGCGCTCGCGGGCGTCCAGCAGCGGCGCATGGATCGCCAGCGGCTCGTTCCAGTCGCTGGCCACCCCGTCGCTGCCGGTGACCCGCACCCGGCAGGTCACACTCTGGTGTGACGCCAGCGGCGCCGCCGGCCACGGCACCAGCACCGAGTCGCCGGAGGCGACCGCTGCGCCGCGGTACTCCCGGTCGCCGGAATCTCTATTTCGTAGGAGGCCTGGTACCAATTCGGCGTGCTGGTGACGACGCGCCACGAAAGTCGCGGCGTCGCGGTGGCGACGAACGGGCCGGAGCCGCGGTGCTCGGCGGTGAGATCGACAACGGTAAGTGACATGATTCCTCTGTCTGTTGTGGGTAGTTTCGGGGTCAGTCGAGGTGAAACACTTCCGGCAGCTCGCGCGTCACCGGCAAGTTGTCCGGGTTGGTATCCATGATGTCCGCCATGTAGGCCCACCACTTCTTGACCACGGGACTCTCCGGCAGCTCCCCGGCCGTGTGGTCCGGGTTCAGCTTCTGCACCGCGAACAGGGTCAGGGAGTCGGGGGCGAGGTAGATCGAATAGTCGCTAATGCCGGCCTCCCGGATCTCCCTGGCCAACTCGGGCCAGATCTCGTCGTGGCGGTGCTTGTACTCCGCCTCGAAGCCGGGCTTGAGCTTCATGGCGAAAACAAATCGTTGCATCTGGGCGGGTCTCCTTGGTGGGATCCTAACGTGAGTATGGATCGGCGGCGTCGCGCAGGCCGTCGCCGAGAAAGTTGAACATCAGCACGGTGACGATCACGAACAGGCAGGGGATCAGCAGCCAGCCGTGGTGGGCGATCGCCTGCACGTTCTGGGCGTCTTGCAGCAGCACGCCCCAGCTCACCACCGGCGGCTGCAGCCCCAGGCCGAGGAAGCTCAGCGCTGTCTCGCCCAGGATCGTCTGCGGGATGGCCAGCGTCAGCGACACGATGATGTAGCTGGCGAACGAGGGCAGCAGGTGCTTTGCGATGATGGCGCCCTGCTTGGCGCCGGCGATGCGCCCCGCCATCACGAAGTCCTCCTCGCGCAGGGCCAGCAGCTTGCCACGGATTACCCGCGCCAGCCCGGTCCAGCCGATCATCGAGAAGATGATCACGATGCCGAAGTAGATGCGCCCCGGCGGCCAGTCGCGCGGCAGCGCCGCCGCCAACGCCATCCACAGCGGAATGGTGGGAATCGAGATCAGCAGGTCCACCAGCCGCTGGATCACCGTAACCACCATGCCGCCCAGGTAGCCCGACAGGCCTCCCAGGATCATGCCGAACACGAAGGTGAAGAAGATCCCCACCAGCCCCACCGACAGCGAGATGCGCGCCCCGTACAGGACGCGGCTGAACACGTCGCGGCCGAGGCGGTCGCCGCCGAACAGCAGCACCGGGCCGTCGTCCGACCCGAACAGGTGCAGGTCGCTCCGGGTCGGGAGTGAACGTGCGCCGGAACGTCTCCGGGTCGCGGCCGCGCACCAGCCCGTAAATGTGGGGGCCGAACCCCTCGCCGGCCGCGCGCCCGGTGGTGCAGGAGATGGAGCAGCGCCTGCACCACTGGATGGAGGCCACCGGCGATCCGTTCGAGCACGGCGTCCGCGGTCCGCGCGGCTTCGTCGAGGTGGGTCAGCAGTGGGCGGACCCGGACAAGTGGGCGGAGTGGGGGACGAGCTGACGCGATCCCCGCCGGGTATCGGCTGAATCGGCGCCGTCACAGCCCCGGAGACAGCCACCCCGACGGTGGCACCCCGGCCGCTCACATCCCCCACACCGTGATCCGGTGCCCGTCATCGGTGCGTTCGTCGCGGCGGAAGATCCTGTCCTCCCACCGCTTGCCTGCGCCGCGGTCGCAGATTGACCAGGTGGCCCGCCTGCGCCGCGCACCGGTCCATGTACTCGGCGGTCTGCAGCAACCCTTCGCGAATCGTGCCCTGCAGCAGGAGTTGCGGACCCGCCTCGGCGTAGTCGAAGCGCGCCACCCCCCGCTTCGCGGCCCTGCGGGGCTCGGAGTGCTCGCGGACGAACCCCTGGAAGTCGGCCAGCAGCTTGTCCAGGTCGGTGCCGCCGTCGGCGTCCACGTACCACACCGGATCCTGCAGCGGAGATACTGAACGATCCTTTCGCTGTAGGGCCGTGGCGACGAACGGCGCGGGCTCGTGGAAGGGTACCGAAACCGCCACACCCGAGACCGAGTCGGCGGCGCTCAGAAGACGGACGCGGCCGCAGGTTGCTGGCGGGCCGGCGCTTCGCAGTCCGGTGGGGTCCGAATCTCCGGAATGTCACATCCGCCGGTCGGTGCGACTCCTATTCTGCAACGACCAGGGGATCGAGATAGCGTACGGTGGCGGCAGAACGCCCTGTGAGCGACTCGGTTATCCGCTGAGGCCTCCCTGCCGGAGGGCGCGCCGGACCTCGCGGTAGACCGCGTTGAACTCGGGGAGCTCGGCCATCTGCGCCGCGAGGCGGACCTGCCACAGCTTCGCTCCAGGACGGTCTCCGGGACACGCCGGCCTCCCCGCTGGGCGAGTCGGTTGGAAAGAAGCGAGAGATCGCGCTGCGCGATCATGGATCAGGTCCTCACGACGGCGCGGAGCTCTTGGGGGTCGACGTTGAGTTGAAGGCGCCAGCGGCGCAGGTGTTTCCCTTCGGCCGGAAGGACCGGGTCGAGGCGGACGTAGGTCGCCGTCAAGCCGGCGCGAACACGGTCCAGATCCGGGGGCGCCGCTATCTCGTAGGTCTCCAGCAGGAACCCCAGCCGGCGCACGACGGCGCCGACACCGATCCGCTTGGCGTACTGAATAAGCCGGTCGACCTTCACGTCCTCGCGTCGCATCCAAAGGCCCTTGGCGACCTCGGTCAGCCCGCCGCAATGCTCGGGCTGCTTGAGTCCGTCGATAATCGTCCTCTCCAGGTCAGGGTCGTCTCATTCTTCCAGATCGTGAAGTAACGGAGGCTCTCAACGCGGTGATTGAGCCTGTCATCCGGTGAGTCGCGCAGAATGGCGGGTCGGGGACGAGGCCGAACGGGGCAGCTGGAGCCAGTTGGGGGCGCAGCAACCGGGCGTGACCGCGGTGATCGCGCTGCCGGGTCGGGAGCAGGCGTGGTGGGAGTGCGGCGCGGTGGTTCCGGTCGTCGGTGGAGGTCGAGATCAGGCGGCGTCGAGCTGAACGATCAGCCGGGTTCGGTGAGCGCCCGGATTGCCTGGCTACGGTCCATCGCAAATTCCTGCACCGCAGCGGCAACGTCGTGGCGACCGCGATGGAAGATCACCGCGAGCGCGGTGTTGTTGAGGATGGCGTTGTTAGATGGACCGTGGCGGGTATGCATCAGACAGGCATCCTCAGCGAACGTGGTATCGCGGAAGCGGTGGTTCAGGTTCTCGATGGTCCAATGGCCGCGATTGAGCGCCAGCAGCCGCTTCGCGTCCGCACTCTCGGCGGACAACGAGGTGATGCCGTAGGCCACTTCGTTGGAATCGACGCCGGTCTTGAGGGTGTGACGGTGGCGGATGATGCGAAACACTTGCTTGACCCGCGGATAGTTGAGCATGCCGGACTCCGGTTTCATGGTGTGGATGTGGCGCTGCTCGATGCGGCCATGGCCCTTGCTCGGTTGCTCGCTGAAGCTCGCCGTGGCGTCGTGATCCCAGTCGATGGTACGCAGCGCCGCGTAGGTCTCGGAAGCGTTGCCCTTGACCGCCAGCAGGTAATCGGCGCGGTGGCGGTGCAGGATGGCGGCGGCGGTGTCGCGGGTGGTGTGCA